>CAKRHU010000397.1 GCA_934339215.1 uncultured Lacticaseibacillus sp. | reverse complement strand
GTGGTGATCGCAATCATTATTCTACTGTCGATGGGCGGTGGGGGTAATGGTGGTGGCGGTGGTCGTCGACGTCGCGGCAATAATGACTGGATCTTGTGGGGCATTCTTGGGAGTTTGCTCGGCAGTGGTCGCCGTGGCCCCCGTGGACCGTTTGATGGCGGTTCAGGTGGTGGCAATGGCTTCGGCGGCGGATTTGGTGGTGGCTCCGGTTGGGGCGGCGGTGATGGCGGCGGCGGTGGCGCTGGCGTTTGATCACGACCCTAAAATCATAATGAGAACACTCAGTCGACTGGTCTGGGTGTTTTTACTTGCCTAAATTCAAAATGAAAATACAAAAATATTGATTTTCATGCGCATTGCCTGATGACTTTTGACCAAAACTGTCGTAAGATGCTCGGAGTTGAAGAAATCGGTTTCGCAAAGGAGGGGTAGTGTGCGCACGTTAACAAAAGGCAACCCATTGAAATTGGTGATTTTATTTACCATTCCATTGTTAATTGGGAATGTCTTTCAACAGCTATATAGTTTTATGGATGCGCTGATTGTCGGCAGAACGATCGGTAAAGACGCATTGGCGGCAGTTGGGGCCACCGGGAGTATCAACTTTTTGATCATTGGGTTTGCCCAAGGGACCACCGCCGGGTTATCGGTGCTTACTGCCCAGGCCTTTGGCGCGCGTGATGAACAAGGCGTCCGCAAAAGCTTTGGGTCGAGTATTTGGATCAGTATCGCGTTGACTGCGGTACTGACGGCGATTTCCGTATCGATGACGCGACCGTTGCTTGAATTGATGCAAACACCACCGGAAATCATCGATCAATCAGTCGCTTTCGTGCGGGTCATTTTCATCGGGGTATTTGCGTCGATGGCGTTCAACTTGTTGAGCAACATGATGCGAGCGTTAGGTGATTCACGGACGCCTTTGATTTTCTTGATCATCGCTACAGTCGTGAATATTGCTTTGGAATTGCTGTTTATCTTAGGCTTTCATTGGGGCGTGGCTGGCGCTGGTTGGGCGACGGTGATTGCGCAGACTTTCTCTGCCGTCTTGTGTTGGTTGTTCATCAAAAAGCGTATCCCGTTGTTGGTCATTCGCAAACAAGATCTTGCCTTTGATTGGCCAAACATCGTGCATCATCTCAAAGTGGGCTTGCCCATGGGCTTTAGCATGTCGATTATCGCCATTGGTGCGGTAATTTTACAAGTCATGCTTAATACGTTAGGAACCGATGCCGTGGCCGCATACACCGCGGCTGGTCGGATCGATCAGTTGGCGACGTTACCGGCTTCTAGCTTTGGCCTAGCGATGGCGACCTTTGCCGCGCAAAATCTCGGCGCGCGCGAATATGGGCGCATCCGCCGTGGGGTACATCAGACTTTGGCGCTGAATGTCGGCGTATCAGCGGTACTTGGCGCTTTGATTATTCTCTTCGGCAAGCCATTGGTCAACTTATTCTTAGGCCCAAATCAACCTGCCGTCACGGCACTGGCGCAAACTTACTTCCATTACAATGCCAGCATGTATTGGCTGCTCGCCATTTTGTTCACCATGCGGAATTTGTTGCAAGGCTTGGGCAAAACGATGGTGCCGACGATCGCGGGATTGTTTGAACTGTTGATGCGTGCTTTTGCTGGGATCGTATTGGTCACACACTTGGGTTTTGCTGGCGCGTCAATGGCCAATCCACTGGCTTGGATCGGTTCGGTGTTCGTGTTGGTCAATGTCTACTTCCGCACGATGAAGAAGATCCGGCAACAAGAAGACCGACAAGCCGCGAAAAAAGCAGCTGAGGCGGCGCAAGATCCGATTTAAAAATTGATCGTGCGTCAAAAAATTAGGCTCAAAAGAAAACGGGAGGATTGGTGAAAATAACCAGTTGTCCCGTTTTTTATGCGCATTGATTTCGATGATATTTGACAATAATTCATAAAAATATCCTGCAATAGTCATTGTCAAACCATTCAGGAGCTTGAGGAAATTTCGGTCATCCAAGACCAAAAAAGTGAAAGCGAAAAGCCGTACAGGAACTTTGGCGAGTGATCGTACGGCTTTCTAGCTTTCAATATTAGATTATAGTCATCGGCCGCCGCCATTGAGACGGAAGCGTAGCCCATA
>CAKRHU010000396.1 GCA_934339215.1 uncultured Lacticaseibacillus sp. | reverse complement strand
CTTGAGTTGTTAGAGAACTGCAGGAACGTAATCAAATCGGCGTCAAAGCCACAGGTCCACGAAATGGGTGACTGTTTCGTGGGTTTGGTGTATCTTAAAGTCCCCTAGGTGAGCTTTTTTGGTGAAGGCCGCAAGTAACCGCTTTTCGTGGTAAAATAGGCTTAAAGATTTACAAGGAGGAAAATTATGGCATTAGCAACCACCAGTGCACCACTAGGCAGTCCCAAGACTTACGCTGTGGATCCGGCAGTGAAGCGTTATACGTTGATGGACTTGGGCTTTACCAAAACCAAAAACGGCAACTTTCAATTGGAACGCTCGCTTGATCCTAACTCCCCATTCACCGCGGCCAATAAACTGCGCATCACCTTTAAAGCTGATCTCACGGCTTTTCAAATGGGGGTGACCACCGGCAATGGGTTAAAAGCAGTGAATATTTTTCAATCTGACAAAACCGCTGACAATGTGGAACAGTTCAACTATATCATTGCCGAATTGATCGATCGTCAAGTGATCAAACTCGGCTAGCGTCATGCCATCATAAAACGTCGTCACACCATAAACCATGCGGATTTCTGGTGTGACGACGTTTTTTCTATCATTAGTCACTCGCGTAAAAGGGCATCAACATTCCAGCTTGAATCGCGTGATTGTTTCCACAAACATTGTTCGGCTGTGTTTCAGTGATTTGAAATTGGGACGGAAGCCGACCGCCGTGACATCGTGAGATTTCCGCTGGCGATTTATCGCTTACGGCTTGGCGGAGGTGTTAGATCACTTCACGCTTTGAGCCAACAAAACCCGCTACGGCATAGCGGGTTTGCCAAAGTAATAACCTTGAAAGTACTCCACGTGTTGGTTCTTTGCGAAGGTCACATCACTTTGCCCTTCAACGCCTTCTAAGATAAAACCGATATGTTGCTTGGCGGCCACATCGATCCAAAAATTGACCCGTTCGTGAACCCGAGTCAGTGATTCATGTTTGCGCAAGTTTTGCATTGCAAATTTTACACCATCGATATAAGGGAGGATCTGTTGGACCAATTCAAACGAGTTATCTGAACCCACATCATCAATGAAAATTAAGATCCCTGCGGCGCGATACACGGCCGTGACCCGGCGCACTGTCGCCAGATCTGGAACCGTGACGATTTCTACGATCAAGTTCTTGGGCCCGTATTTGGCTGTAGCAAACTCAGCGAGTGCATTGGCAGTGGTCACGTCTGAAAATTGGGCCAACGTTAAATTGATGGTGACACAATCCAGTGAGCTATGGCGCAAAACTTGGGTGATCAGTGCGATTTGTTGGGCGACTGGCAGATCAAAGTGGCTGGGTAAATGCCAGCGGTCGTTGTCTGCATCGTATTCGCGTAACAATAATTCTGCGCCCCATTGTGTGACGTTAGAATCATGCACGGATTCGATCGGCTGTGCGAAATAGGCAAGCTTTGGCGCAGTGGTCGGGTGATTTGTTTCTGGTACGCCGGCACCAGACATGCGATCGCGACCGTGTTTTTTGCTTAAACGTAAGTTGTCGTCCGCGCGTTTGTAGACATCATCAATGCAGGCGTCTTCTTGGCGCGAGGCCGACAACCCAGCGGAAAGGGTCACTGAGATGCTTTGGCCGTCAACGGAAAAAGGCTGGTTGCGCACAGCCGTTAAGCATTCGCCGACGACTTTTGCTGCAACTTGTGGAGTGGCGTTGACAAACCCAAGGGTGAATTCTTCGCCACCTGAGCGAAACAAGCGGACTTTTTGGCCAGAAGCTTTGAGCATGTGGTTCACGCGATCAACAATCGCCACGAGGACAATGTTGCCGGTGAGATAGCCGTGGTTTTGATTGATGCTGCCAAAATGATCGACGTCGATGGCCGCAATGATCAATTGCGTGTTGTCATGTTGGGCTTTCGTTAATAGACTGGCTAAAGCAGAAGCATCTCGCGCCACGACGGAATCGTGGGTCAGCTGATCATACATGGCCGCACGTTGAAGCTGAGCGGTTTTGGCATCGGCGCTAGCAGTCAAGCGGATGTATTCACCATTGATCATGCCAACGATGATCAGTGCAGCGACTTCTCGACACCACCACCAGCTGTCCAAGTTGCGTGGGGCCGTGACAT
>CAKRHU010000395.1 GCA_934339215.1 uncultured Lacticaseibacillus sp. | reverse complement strand
CTTCAAGCCAAACCGCACATTTTCGGCGATGGTGAGCCATGGATAAAGCGTCGCATCTTGAAAGACTAAGCCGCGTTCGCGACTAGGACCGGCGATTTGGTTGCCATCGACCACCACGGTGCCTTCTGTTGGCACGTCAAGGCCGGCGAGGATGCGCAACAGCGTGGATTTGCCACAACCAGATGGGCCGATCAAGGCAACGAATTCACCTGGGTGGATGGTGGCGGACACATGGTGGATCGCTTCAGTCTTTTTGGCTCCAACGCCGTCAGCTTGATAAATTTTTTGGACATCGTTGATTTGAATTTCGCCTAATGTTTCTACCATTGGATGATTCCTTTCTGCCAGCGCAAGAAGTGATCGCGGATCTTAAAGAAAATCGTGATCAACAAACTGAAACTGACGGCGATGACTAACAAGCCGGCGTAAACATTGGCGTAACCCATGATTTGCCGCTGCCAGTTAATGTACCAACCGATGCCGTATTTCACACCGATCATTTCCGCCGTCATCAAGGTGATGAAAGAAGAACAGATTCCGTTGAAGATCCCAACGAAAATATCTGGTAAGGCGCCGGGAATGGCCACCCGGAAAATCTTTTGCACATCGCTTGCGCCCATGGTGTCAGCAACTTCAAAGAATTCCTTTTTGACATTGATAATGCCAGAGTTCGTCAAAATCGTGATCGGAAACCAAGTGGACAAAGCGATCAAGAACACGGACGCTTGAAAGCTAGTGGCAAAAGCGGACAGGGCCACGGGAATGAACGCCGTGGAGGGAATTGGGCCGAAGAGTTTGACCACTGGAGATAGCCAGTAACTCCAGTTGGCATACCAGCCGATCAATACGCCGGTGATCAAGCCGGTGGTGATCCCAAAGGCTAAGCCAGTGAGCAACAGTCTGGTGGAGTAGCCCAAACATTTCAGCAAGAACGCCCAATCTTTGACAATGACGTTCAAAATCGATTCAGGACTGGGGAAAAATAGCGGATTGATCAGCGCAAATTTTAACGTGACCAGGTTATAGAGGCCTAACACTAAGAAGACCCCGCCGATAAAGTAGCTTTTGTACACGTAGCCTTGGACTTTGCCGGTAAATAAATGAAATAAAGACAAGGCGACGGTGATCACTAAGGCGATCAGTAAAATATCGGTGTACCACGGCAAAGATTTGGCGGTGACGGCAGCGGCTTTTGGGAGGATCAACTGCGCGATCAACGTGAGAAAAATCGCAGCAGGTGCAAAGCAGGCACGAATCGTATCGATTTGTGGTGCTTCTTCTTCAATCGTTTGAGAAGTTTCTGTCATAATATTTTCCTTTCTTTGATCGCAGTCAAAAAAAGTCGCCCTTGACCTATTGCTAGGCCAAGGGCGACATGCGCGTTACCACCTTGGAGTTGTTTATTGCTCACACAATAAACCTCAACCGGTACAGCCGAAGCGATACCGTGACGTGGTAACGAGCGTCTGCCCGTCAGCGATTTACAATAGCTCACCGCTGAAACACTTAAGGACCATTTTCACCGTGGAAGTTGTCCGCCTTGCACCAAATGGCGGCTCTCTGAGCAACATTGCGCGCTTACTTATCCTGTCGACGTGTTCGATCAAGTTATTGTTGTCTACAATAGTCGTCCAAATTGGTCCTGTCAACAGATTAGAAAAAAGATAACGCATAAACTTTTTAAGAACTTCAAAATTAAAATAAAGTTAAGGAATGCGCACTAAAAAAATAACACGACTACAATTTGATTATCAGCAACTTAAGCAAGTGGCCCAACGATATCAACGGAAATTGCCGCCATCTATGGAAGTGATGGAATCATATCAGATCTGCTCAATAAAAAATTAACTTTTTATGAAATTAGGGTTGACACTTTCTCCTTGTTCCCACATAATAACGACATTCAAATGATTCGGTGTCGATGAGAAGAGTAATGCCGGCGATCGTTTAAAGAGAAAGGCCATAAGGTGCGAGGCCTAACGATCAAAAGCACGAAGATGAGCTCAGAGCCGTTTGCAAGTTCACGCTTGCAAACCGTTGGCAAGCGTTACTTTGCCGGGTATGCGAAAGCGTACCGTTGAGGCGCAGATTTTTTGCGCGAATTAGGGTGGTAACACGCA
>CAKRHU010000394.1 GCA_934339215.1 uncultured Lacticaseibacillus sp. | reverse complement strand
CAGCATCGGTATATCGACGCATGGCGATTTTAAATCCCGGCGATTTTGTGCGGGTCGTTAAGCCCATGAGTCAAATGGCGCATGTGGTGTTTGCCAACGTTCAGGATCAAATCAATTATGATTACTTGAATGTGGTTGCCTTTGAACCGACCGCGGCACTATTTGTCGGGGCAGTGGTTAAAACTGATACCGGCTACCAATTCGATTTACATGAAAATTTTGATGCGGTGGTAGACAGTGATGAATTGCTGATTCGTGGTGGTGACTTTTATCAAGCGACCACGGCACAGTTTGATTTGATTCAGCGCGTTTTGAATGAATTTTTTGTGGCGCGTGATGCGTTGCACTTGGCCTTTGGCTTTGATGAACGGGAAAGTTTGCGTCAATTGATTGCCTACCTCCAACCGATCGCGCAGCTGGAGGTGCCGGAATTAATTCAAGCCCCTATGATGACGCCTAGATTTGTATTAGGCAAGCAAAAGCAGCGTTTGATTTTGCACTTGGCCTTTGATTACGGCGATCAAGTCCTGACACCAACTGAAGTGGTCAAACGTGATGCCGCATTGCGCAACCTAACGCAAGAACGGCAAGCCCAAGCCTATTTAGAAGCGCTAGGCTTTGCTGTTGGCGATGATGGGTGGCACAAAGATTTTCATGATCCAGATGTGTTATATCGCTTTTTTGTTCAAGAGTTACCGAACTTACGGCAAAATGGCACCGTCACATTAGACGATGATTTGGCGGCGTTGTGGCAAGATAGTCAAACGTTGGCACCAAAATTGGCAGTCAAAGCTGCGGATGGGCTGTTGGCGATCAATTTTTCTATGAATGGGGTGTCGGCGAGTCAAGTCGACGCGATGTTAGCGCAGTTGGATGTCGATCGGCCTTATTTGCAGCGCGCTGATGGGGCGTTGATCCCAATCGATGATCAATTGCGGCGAGTTTCTCAAGCGTTAGCGAAGTTGCGTGATCAAGCGAAATTTAGTCAAGGCCAACTGCAAGTGCCAGCGGCTCAGGCGTTAGCGGTGCGTTCAGCGTTAGGCCAAGATGCTGAATTTGATGCTAAATTTGATGCGATCGCCAATGATTTGGCGCATCCAGAGCAGTTCAAAGTGTTTGGCCAACGTCCGGTAAATGCGGACATGCGCCCGTATCAACAGCGCGGCGTCCAGTGGTTGGAGATGTTGAACAGTCATGGTTTTGGTGGCATTTTAGCGGATGAAATGGGTTTGGGTAAAACCTTGCAAATGATCAGCTTTTTGAACAATCATCAAGACACAACGCACACCAGTTTAGTGGTGGCGCCGGCGTCATTGCTGTACAACTGGAAAGCTGAATGTGAAAAATTTGCACCTGATTTGCATGTGGTCGTCGTTGACGGGAATAAAACCGAGCGCAAAGCAACCATTGCCGCGCCAGCAGATATTTGGATCACCAGCTACAACAGCGTGCGCAACGATATTGCCCAATATGCCAACGCGTCATTAGGCTATTTGGTTTTAGATGAAGCGCAATTTGTCAAGAATGGTGCCTCAAAAACCAATCAGGCCTTGCGAAAATTGCATCCGATCAATACCTTTGCGTTGTCTGGGACCCCAATCGAAAATCGCACTGACGAAATCTGGGCAATATTTGCCTTGGTGATGCCAGGGCTTTTGCCAGGATTGAAGGCCTTCAAACGCCTCAGTCCTGAAACTGTGGCAACCCGCGTGGCACCGTTTATTTTGCGGCGCGACAAACAAAGTGTGTTGCCAGATTTGCCGCCGCGCGTTGAATCTAATCTCACCAATGAAATGACCAAAGCGCAAAAGGCCGTTTACTTGGCGCAATTGCAACAGATGCAAGTGCAAGTCCGCGGATTGGACGCCAAAAGTCTTGTGAAGAACAAATTAGCGATTTTAGCCGGCTTAACGCGCTTGCGGCAACTTTGTGATACGCCAGCGTTGTATTTGCCGGAGTATCAAGGCGGCTCAGGCAAGCTTGAACAGTTGACGGATCTCTTGCAAGAAGCCGTGGCCAATGGGCGGCATGTGTTGGTATTCTCACAATTTACTGGGATGCTGGATCAAATTGCCACCGTTTTAGACGAAGCGGAACTCGACTATTTCACCTTGCGAGGCAGTAC
>CAKRHU010000393.1 GCA_934339215.1 uncultured Lacticaseibacillus sp. | reverse complement strand
TGACGTTAATGCAGGCGGCAGGGATGCTAGGCAATCCATTAGGCGTGTTGCAACTCGACGGCCAGAAATTTTTGCGGGTGACCAATGATTGCTTAAGGCCGGATAGTGAAATCGGACAATTTTTAGCCAGCCACGTGCCCGCCATCGATCCGGAACAGTTTTATCAACATTTATATCTCACCACGCCGGAACAATCGCCGACGCCATTATTGTTGACGCCTTTGAGTTATCACAATGACGCGTTAGGGTATTTGGCCATGGCGATCACCGCCACGCCTTTGATGCCGAAGCATTTGACCTTATTGCCGAAGCTTGGCCAGTTGATCGCGCATGTGGCGGTGGCGCAGCGGGTGATTGAAAAACATTTATCCGCCCGCGATCAGTTAGTCAATTTATTATTGGATTCGCCAGTAGATGCGACTTGGGCGGCACAATTTCGTTTGCAACACGCGACTTTGCCGCATGCGGCAGTGATCGTGCAAGCCATCCCCACCATGGATCGCGATCTCGGCGAGTTGCGCGAACGCTTGAGCTACTTGGCCGCACCGATGTTTGATCAAGTGTTGATCACCTTGGCCCATCAAAAATGTTTGGCCTTAATTTCAGTGAACCTGAAAGCTTACAATTCACCGCACTTCCATGCCAAGTTGGCCAAACTCGCCGCGCAAGCGCAATGTCGTTTGATCGTGTCACATTTTTATTCAGATCCGGCGATGACTAAACCAGCAGCGGCGGTGTGCGAAAAAGCGGCGCAACTCGATAGACAACAAGCCGTGATGTTTTGCGAAGATGTCGCTTTTGAGCTGATGTTGGCCCAGGTGCAAGACGGGGATACGATTTTGCCGTTTTTTATCAGCCCCGCTTTGCAGGCTTTAGGCCAATATGATGGTCAAATGCATAGCGACTTGGTGAAAACCTTGCAAGCTTATTTGGCGGCCACTTGTAACCAAGTCGAAACGGCCTCGACATTGTTCATTCATCCCAACACCTTGCGCAATCGCCTGCAGCGCATCCAAGAACTTACAGGATTGGATTTAAAAGACGCGCAAACTTGTTTTAAACTCGCTGCTAGCTATAAAGTCTCCGCTTATCTCAAAGCCCAGCAACTTTAAGCTTGGCTTGGCCTCATTAGGTGGTTTTTTGAAGCCACTGGCAGTCACAAAGGGTACGGGTTGGCGATGATCGTGGAAATTTTCATCGGCTTATTTTCTGCTGGGGCGTTGTCACCGGAAATCTCTGATGGCAAACATGCCGGCACCAGTCATAGTTCGCCATTAATCCCGCCATTTTCGGCGATAACTAGACAATGTTTGCGCGCTTTGATGATTTTTTGAACCAATTGCGCTCCCAACGGGCTGTCGCGAGCAAGTAAGTGTATGTCCATGGTGATAAGGAAGCGGCAGCGTTTGAAGAGTAAGCAGGAGATAATCACACGTTAATCACGTTAAAATTGGGTCAAGGCACAGCTCTAGGATGTGTCTTGGCCCAATCTTCTGCTGTTATCTCCTGCTTACCTAATTTTTCTAACGTTGGCGTTTACGATACCGATACAGAGAGCGTGTATCCGTCCAATATTTCAAATTTGAGCTTTGATTTTTCAAAAGTAGGAAACTTTGTCGCTGATATTTCTGAGCAGTATTCGAATGCTTCTGCGACCACGAATCTTTCCAAATTAATTGGTGCAACTGTAGTTGGAGCTGACGGTGTTAGTCATATTATTGATGGTGTATTTTTCCTCGGAGGAGCGGCTGGCGAAGATATTGGATTAAGTTTTGCGAGTGGTGGATGGGCAGCAGTTCCGGCAACCGCACTGGCTGGGAGTATCACTGCTGCTGGCGTCGCTGCAATTGGTGCTGGGACTGCTGAGATTGGTGCATCTATTGGGTTGTATCTATCGGCGCTTACAAATCTACCGTCTTCTCCAACGAGCGTGACCATTAAAAGTGGTCGACCGATTTCTGTTACATCGCATGGCAGAAAGATGCAATTGCGTGTAGACTATGAACAGATTAGTGACAAGGTTCATATTCAAGACAATCTTGGTTCAAACATTCATATTCGTTTTGATGTTAACAGAATTAGTAATAAAGATGACGTCATGAATGCGCTAAGGGACGCAGACTCTGCACTCTCAAAAGC
>CAKRHU010000392.1 GCA_934339215.1 uncultured Lacticaseibacillus sp. | reverse complement strand
GGTAAGCCTGTGTTATAATAACTGAAAACGGATAAGAAGGTGTGTTGCTTGCAGTGCCCACATTGTCATCATAACAGTAGTCGCGTCGTCGACTCGCGGCCAACCGATGGCGGCAAAGCGATTCGACGGCGGCGGGAATGCGAAAATTGTGGTTTTCGTTTCACCACATTTGAGCGCGTCGAACAAACGCCATTGCTCGTCATTAAAAAGAACGGCACCCGCGAAGAATTCAACCGTGAGAAGATCCTCAAAGGGTTGATCCGGGCGGCTGAAAAACGCCCAGTGACCATGGAGCAAATGCAAGGCATCGTCGAATCAGTCGAAAACAAGCTACGCGCCATTGGCGAAAATGAAGTTTCAAGCCAAGCTATCGGGGAATACGTCATGAGTAAACTCTCAGACGTCGACGATGTGGCTTATATTCGTTTTGCCAGCGTGTATCGCCAGTTCAAAGACATGTCGGTGTTCATGCAAGAACTTCAAGACATGATGAACAAAGAAAAAGCTTCAAACGAAGAAAAATAAATCTTTGCGACATGCGCTCGCCTTGCAGATCCTGATCTCAGGGTCGACTAGGCGGGCGCATTTTGCTGAGTGCTGAAAGGAGGCGCGAATTTGGAGCGTCCACAAAATTTTATGGCGCAAGACGACTATCTTGTCGCCCAAGCCACTTATTTTAGCAACGTCGACCAACACGTCGCCGTCAGCTTGTATCAACCACTGGTCGGGCCAGTGGCCATGGCGTTATATTTAAGTTTGTGGCAAGAAGCTAAGCCAAGGCCATTGGTGTCTGATCGGCGTTCACAAACGCGGTTATTAGATTTGTTAAACATTGGCGTTGATACGTTATATGATGCGCGGGTGCATCTGGAAGCCGTCGGTTTGATGAAAACCTATACCACCACAGATGCTATCAGTCGCTACTATGCTTATGAGTTATATGCGCCAGTCACGCCACAAGCGTTTTTCAATGACGACTTATTGGGGATGTTGTTATACGATCGGGTCGGGGATGCGCGCTATACCGAGCTGGCGCAAGAGTTTACCTTGCATCCCGTGCGGCGTGATGATTGGCAAGAGGTGTCAGCGAATTTCTTAGAGGTCTATCACTTGACCAATGTGTTAGAAACGCCGCAAGTAGCGACCCAAGCCCAACAGAATTTGGCCTTGAAGCCACAGCCTGAAGTCACGTTGGATGATGACGGCGGGTATGATTGGGAACTGTTGGCAGCGACATTGGCTCGCACCAATATCCAATCAGGTGAAATCGACAAGAACCGTTCTGCTTTATACGAAATGGCCCGCTTTTACGGGTTGGAAGTGCCTGAGTTTGCCCGCCAAATTCAAAAAGCTGTCGATGTCATCACTGGTAAACTCAATTTGCGTCAATTGCGACAATTCATTGAACAGAGTTATCGCAAAAAAAATCAACCCGCCTTTTCTGATCAAAAAGCCAAAGTCAATACGGCGCCGACTAAGTCAACGACCATTAAGGACTTGACTGCGCAAGAAGCAGACTTGTTAAAGCGGGCGAATACCCAAGCGCCGCGGACTTTTTTGGAAAATACCAAAAAGGCGAAGAACTCCCGCGCATATGCTGCCAGCAACGAAACCTATGCCTTACGTGATTTGGTCACGCGACAAGTGTTCCCAGACGCGACGGTTAATATTTTAATCGATTATGTGTTGCAGAGCTATGATTCGTTGAGCCAAGCGTTGCTCAACGGTTTTGTGCAACGATGGATCACGGCCAACGTCACGACGCCTGAGTCAGCGATTCTGCAAATTCGCAAGGAAGCGCAACAACCGGCTAAGAGTTCGCGCAATAGTAGACGGGCTAGTCGTCAGGAAGAGATTCCTGACTGGATGAAGCCGGATTACAAGCGGGTTTCAAAGCCAACGTCTGCGGAAACTAAGAAATCGATTCAAGAAGGTCTGGAAGAATTGAAAGCCATGCGGAAGAAAGGATCTGAATCCTGATGAAAGATATGCATGCTGAGTTACAAAAGTTAATGGATCAACGCCACCTCACTGGCGCTTTTCACGATGCCATCAATAAGGCTGCGGCAGATCCTGAAGTTCAAGCTTTTTTGCGGGCGCATAACGGCGAACTAGCAGAAGATGCGACACGCCGAGGGGCCGC
>CAKRHU010000391.1 GCA_934339215.1 uncultured Lacticaseibacillus sp. | reverse complement strand
AGCCTTCCTTGTCAGTGTTCAAGTGGTGTGCTTCAACGAATTCTTGAATGCCTTCGCTCCAGATAAAGTTGTCTGGGTCATTGAAGTCCACTTGTTGAATGGCCACTTGGTTGGCAGCAACAGCATAAGCGTCATCAGGAATACGTTGGGCGACCCAGTGATGGCCAGTTACGATTTCCATATACCAAACGTTGTCTTTATCAGAGAACAATACCGAGTTGCCAGCTGGTGAGCCATATTGTTTGATCAATTGGCCCAAGTATTCGACACCATGGCGGGCAGATTCGATGAATGGCAATACCATGTTGACCATCAAGTCTTCATCCAACCCGTCGACCACTAACGGATCATACCCCAACGCCCGTTCGTTGCCATAAGTGGATTCAGTGGCAGACATGGCGACATTTTTTTCGTTAATACCGCTTTCTTCATAGTCGCCTTCATGTTCGGTGTCCACGTTTGGCACAGCGTTGTAGCGGTAGCCATTTTCTGGCAATGTCGCTTCAAACTTGTTGAGTGGGGATTTGACGGTTAAGCCTTTTTCCCCTTTCCATGCGGGATGCATGTAAAAACGATGTGGGGATAAAACGTGGAAAGTGTCGTCGTTGCGCGCAATCATGGTTGTGCCATCGATGCTAGCGTTTTTCCCGACCAAAATCGACGTGCAGGCTGATTCAATTTTCATATAGTGCCCCTCTTTTCCAAAGTCTTTCTTAAGTGTACCCCCACTTTGCGGTTTTGGCACCTGCGTTACACAACCGTAATCTCCACGTAAACCGGTTGCCACCATCACTAAAAAGGTTTGGATACATCGGGATCGAACCGCTCAAGTCGGCTAAATTTACATTGACAGCTCACTGGATTTTTTGTAAACTATTTCTTGTTGAAAAACTTATTGGGTAGTAGCGAAGTGGTAACGCAGTGGACTCTGAATCCATAATCGAAGGTTCGATCCCTTCCTACCCAATTAAATCACGACTGAAGCCATCATCCTCTGCTTAACAGCATTGAGATGACGGCTTTTTTGTTGTCTCATTTCGTGAGAAACAGGCTCGTGTCCACCTGCTATTAACAAACTGCTAGAACCATTTAAATTCAGCAGCACAACAAATCCACGAAACAGTTGCCCATTTTGTGGACCTGCGGCTGTATGCCTATTTGATTACGTCGTGCAGTTCAAGCCATTCTTTCAATGGTGTGTGGCACGGATGCCGGCACACCGTTCAATCGTTTTGACCGCGGGACGCAAGAAGAACTCGCATTATGGGTGGATGAATGCGGCGCCACTGCCTTACAAGCGATGCAAGGCGCAACGATCAAAGCCGCCCAGTTATTGAAAGTTGACCAACAACGCGGCATCTTGCAACCAGGCCAAGCCGCAGACTTTTTAGTTTTGGTCAAAGATCCCCTCACCAATATCCATGCGTTGATGCAAACTGACAAACAAGTTTTCCAAAATGGTTCCCGCGTGCACTAACTGGTAAGATTTTGCTATGCTTAATGCAGGAGGTGTTGATCATGCTTTATCAATGTTCTGATGTTGTCAAACCCATGTCGTTGACCCAAGCTGTTGAACATTTTCAAAATCACCTCAAGCCCGGTCATATCGGGCAGATCCACAGTCTCGATGAAGACGCGATGCCAGCAGTTTTTATTGCGTATGCAGTATCCGCTGACGGCCGCGTCACGTTGGATTCCGCCATTTCTGATACTTGTCCCGCAGAAGATGCCACCACTTGGCAGCGCCTCCTTGCGCCTTATCAAGAATAATTCTACAATAAGGAAAACGCTTGGAGGCCGATCATGAAACATAACACCAAACCTTGGGGCATCGTCGCCACTGCGGCTGGCGCGGTATCACTGGTATCCAGTGCCATCGCCATGGCCAGTGGGATCTTAGTCATCATCAAAAGCAAAAAGCACTAAAAAACCGACGCCCACGCGTCGGTTTTTTAGTGCTTAGGCTTGCAGTTGCGCCACCATATCGCAAAGCAATTGATGGGTCAAACGACTGGTTGCTGGGGCGACTGGATTTTCACCTGAGTTGGCCACTGCGTCAAAGAAGGCCCGGACCAATGGCGCGAAACCGCGAGTTTCTAACATCGGTTGCCAATCGGGACTGGCGATTTCGGTATGACTCGTC
>CAKRHU010000390.1 GCA_934339215.1 uncultured Lacticaseibacillus sp. | reverse complement strand
ATCACTCCGTTTTGCGCCATTTCACTATCGAAGTTGCGAATCACATGGGTAAATTCTTGGGCCAGTTTGGTTTGGCGCACGCGTGTCCCGACTCGCCGCTTGCGCTCTAAATAACCAGCATTGACCAGTGCTTCGATCGCTTGGCGCACAGTCGGTCGACTGACGTGAAAGCTTTCAGCTAAGTCGAGTTCCTTGGGGATGACGCTGCCTTCTGGGTAAGTGCCATTTTGAATGCGGGACAGCAATTCGGCTTGAATTTGTTCATGCTTTGATTTTGTCATGATGTGCCTCCGTTAGGTCATGACATAATTATAACATAGCAACACAAAAGGATTACGATTTGCTCGTGGTCCTTTTGCGTATCGATTTAGAATTCGCGTGTATCTGGATCTTTGGCCAAGCCCGCAACCCCGTGCAAGCCGTCGATAACAGTCATGTCTGCTTCACTTAATTCAAAATCAAATAAGTCAGCGTTTTGTTGAATGCGTTCAGGATGAACAGATTTGGGCAAAGGGACGAAGCCGTGTTGTAGTGACCAGCGTAAGACCACTTGGGCAACGGATTTATGGTAATGATCAGCAAGCTGTTGTAAGGTTTCGACACCAAACATTTTTCCTGTGCCAAGTGGGGAGTAACCTTCATTTAACATCCCGTGATCGGTATTGTAGGCGGTGAGTTCAGCTTGGCGGTCAGAAGGGTTCAAGAAGATCTGGTTGACCATTGGCAAGACTGCCGCGGTTTTAAACAATGCTTCTAGGTGATGTTGCCGGAAATTGGACACGCCGATCGCCCGGGCTTTGCCAGATTTCAAAATGGTTTCCATCGCACGCCAAGTCTCAGCGTTCAGCGCTTGCCAATCTTGGCGATGCGCCGCCGGATTTGGCCAGTGGATCAAATATAAATCGACATAATCCACGCCTAAAGACAATAGGCTCTGGTCCATTGCGGCTAAAGCTTGATCATAGCCGCGATCGGTGTTCCAAAGCTTCGTGGTTAAAAAGATATCCTCGCGCGCGACACCGGAAGCTTTAAGGCCTTTGCCCACACCGACTTCATTGCCGTATACCGTGGCCGTATCGATATGGCGATAACCAGCATCCAGCGCGGCTTTCACAGAAGCTTCAGCGACAGCACCATCAGGCGTTTGCCAAGTCCCAAAGCCGACGATCGGGATTTTCACACCATTACTTAACGTGTAGGTGTCGGTCAATTTGGTTAATTTTGTCATGATGTTTCCTCCATTAATGGCCGATATCGATATGGTCAGTACCCGCTTGTTGCATCCGCACTTTGAGTTCATTAATGATCTTAATCCCGGAGCTGGTGCCGATGCGATCAGCGCCGGCTTGGATCATCGCAATAAAGGTATCTGCATCGCGAATGCCACCAGCGGCCTTGACTTTGACCGTGTCGCCGACAGTTTGCTTCATCAGGCGCACATCTGCAATCGTTGCGCCACCAGTACCAAAGCCAGTGGCAGTTTTAATGAAATCGGGGCGGACTTTCTTGGCAATCGTTGCGGCACGCACAATATCTGCATCATCCAAATAGCAGTTTTCAAAAATTACTTTGCACGGCAGGTGATGTTCATGACAAACTGCCACGATTTGCGTCATTTCAGATTCGATATAGTCGGTATCACCAGCTTTGAGCCGGCCAATGTTTAAGACATAGTCGATTTCATTGGCACCGCTTTTAATCGCGTCTTGAGTTTCAAACACTTTGGCTGCAATTGAAGTCTGACCTAAAGGAAAAGCAATCGCCGCACCAGTGTCGATATCTGTGCCTTTGAGTTGCGCCGCGCAAAGTTTGGATTGCACCTGATTGATCGCCACCATTTTGAAGTGATAAGCCTTGGCTTCATCACATAATTTGATCATATCTGCATCGCTTGCATCAGCATGTAAGTTGGTGTGATCGACGAATCTTGCCAAGTCATCTAAAGTATATGCCGTCATATCGAATCCTCCTATATGTTATTACATATTAAAATATAAACCGGTTTCAAAAAGATTGCAAGTTTGAATTGACAACTGTTCTGCAACAGGGTATCTTGAAGTCGAAGGTTAGTTAGTCAAGCAACTAACCGATGGAGGTGAACCGATGCATTTTGATGCCGATAGTGTGGTGCCCTTGTTTCAACAAGTTGCCGAGCA
>CAKRHU010000389.1 GCA_934339215.1 uncultured Lacticaseibacillus sp. | reverse complement strand
ATCACTCCGTTTTGCGCCATTTCACTATCGAAGTTGCGAATCACATGGGTAAATTCTTGGGCCAGTTTGGTTTGGCGTACGCGTGTTCCGACTCGCCGCTTGCGCTCTAAATAACCGGCGTTGACTAAAGCTTCAATTGCTTGGCGCACAGTCGGCCGGCTGACGTTGAAGTTTTCAGCTAAGTCGAGTTCTTTGGGGATGACGCTACCTTCTGGGTAAGTGCCATTTTGAATGCGGGTCAGCAATTTGGCTTGAATTTGTTCATGCTTCGGTTTTGTCATGATGCGCCTCCGTTAGGTCATGACATAATTATAACATAGCAACACAAAAGGACCACGATTTTGCTCGTGGTCCTTTTGTGTCCCGATTTAAAATTCGCGCGTGTCTGGATCTTTGGCTAAGCCTGCGACCCCGTGTAGGCCGTCGATGACGGTCATGTCTTCAGCGCTTAATTCAAAATCAAACAAGTCAGCGTTTTGTTGAATGCGATCAGGATGCACAGATTTCGGCAAAGGCACAAAGCCATGTTGTAGTGACCAACGTAAGACCACTTGGGCGACTGACTTGTGATAGCGCTCGGCGAGTTGTTGTAACGCTTCAACGCCAAATATCTTCCCGGTGCCAAGTGGGGAGTAACCTTCATTCAACATCCCATGGGCCGTGTTATAAGCAGTTAGTTCGGCTTGACGGTCAGAAGGGTTCAAGAAGATCTGGTTGACCATCGGCAAGACTGCCGCGGTTTTAAACAATTCGTCTAGGTGATGCTGACGGAAATTGGACACGCCAATCGCGCGGGCTTTGCCAGATTTCAAAATGGCTTCCATCGCGCGCCACGTGTCAGCGTTTAACGCTTGCCAATCTTGACGATGCGCCGCCGGATTTGGCCAGTGGATCAAATACAAATCGACGTAATCCACGCCTAAGGACAAGAGGCTCTTGTCCATTGCGGCTAAAGTTTGATCGTAACCGCGATCCGTGTTCCAAAGCTTGGTGGTTAAAAAGAGATCCTCACGCGCAACACCGGAAGCTTTAATGCCTTTGCCCACGCCGACTTCATTACCGTATACCGTGGCCGTGTCGATATGGCGATAACCAGCATCCAGGGCAGCTTTCACAGAAGCTTCAGCGACATCACCATCAGGCGTTTGCCAAGTTCCAAAGCCTACGATCGGGATTTTGACACCATTACTTAACGTATAGGTGTCGGTCAATTTGGTTAATTTTGTCATGACGTTTCCTCCATTAACGGTCGATATCGATATGATCAGTGCCAGCTTGTTGCATCCGTGCTTTGAGTTCATTGATGATTTTAATGCCAGAACTAGTGCCGATGCGATCAGCGCCAGCTTGGATCATCGCGATAAACGTATCCGCATCGCGAATCCCGCCAGCAGCTTTGACTTTTACTGCGTCGCCGACGGTTTGTTTCATCAAGCGCACATCTTCGATTGTCGCGCCACCAGTCCCAAAGCCTGTGGCAGTTTTAATGAAATCGGGACGCACTTTCTTGGCAATGGTTGCCGCGCGCACAATATCTGCATCATCCAAATAGCAGTTTTCAAAAATTACTTTGCACGGCAGGTGATGTTCATGACAAACTGCCACGATTTGCGTCATTTCAGATTCGATATAGTCGGTATCACCAGCTTTGAGCCGGCCAATGTTTAAGACATAGTCGATTTCATTGGCACCGCTTTTAATCGCGTCTTGAGTTTCAAACACTTTGGCTGCAATTGAAGTCTGACCTAAAGGAAAAGCGATCGCAGCGCCAGTATCGATGTCCGTGCCTTTGAGTTGCGCCGCGCAAAGTTTTGATTGCACCTGATTGATCGCCACCATTTTGAAGTGATAAGCTTTGGCTTCATCGCATAATTTGATCATGTCTGCATCGCTGGCATCGGCGTGTAAGTTGGTGTGATCGACGAATCTTGCCAAGTCATCTAAAGTATATACCGTCATATCAAGCCCTCCTATATGTTATTACATATTGAAATATAAACCGGTTTCAAAAAGATTGCAAGTTTGAATTGACAGCTGTTCTGCAACAGAGTATCTTGAAATTGAAGGTTAGTTAGTCAAACAACTAACCGATGGAGGTGAACCGATGCATTTTGATGCCGATAGTGTGGTGCCCTTGTTTCAACAAGTTGCCGAGCA
>CAKRHU010000388.1 GCA_934339215.1 uncultured Lacticaseibacillus sp. | reverse complement strand
TGGAGGATTAGCTCAGTTGGGAGAGCGTCTGCCTTACAAGCAGAGGGTCACAGGTTCGAGCCCTGTATCCTCCATTTTTTTGTCCTTACGGTTCCATGGTCTAGTTGGTTAGGACGCCTGCCTGTCACGCAGGAGATCACGAGTTCGAGTCTCGTTGGAACCGTACCGGCTGCGCTCACTATGTTAGTGGGCGCTTTTTGTTTACCTAAACTGGAGGTTCTGTGATGCAAAATTCAAAACCAGTCCTGGTGGCCTTGAGTTGGCTACAAATCGCTTTAATGCCAATGCTATATCTATGGTCAGCAGGGATTCAGTGGTCGTTGACCTTAGTGGCAACGTTGCTGTTTACTTTATGCCTGGCAGGCGCACGCGGCCAAGTCAAGCTGATTTGGTGGCTGGCCACCGCCGCAATTTTTGGCGTGATCGCAGCTAGTGCGCAATGGTTATTGTTGCCGGTGATCTTGGCCCAAGTGGTTTATAGCGGCTTGATCAATAGTCAAAAGCTGTCGCAAGCGCTGGAAATCACCTTATGGACCATCAGCGTGTTCTTTGCACAAATGGTGTTGTTGTATCAATTGATGCAAGGCACCACTTGGCAGCTGTTGTTATTGTTGGCGGTGCTACTGATCCCTCAAGTCATCAGTGTGTGGGCTGATCGGATGCCAGTGTGGTTAGCACTGATAATGCTGGCAGCCGTTGCTGTGATCGGGTATTTCAGCGGGCAATTGACCTTGATCGCAGCTGGCGCGTTAGTGGTGATCGCAGCGGCATCATCCACGCGCGTCTTGAAGGTCAATACCAATCTCCAAGTCCTGGCTTCTGTGCTGATCGGGGTTATTTTCATCTTGTCGCGCTTACACGGGTGATTTGTTTCAGCCAACGTGTTATGCTAGAAATGTTGCAATCGACTTCCCGATGGGGTCCAAATTTTGGACATGCCTTGTAACCGATAAATTTTAGGGGGAAACATAAAATGCAGGAACGTCACTTATTTACGTCGGAGTCTGTTTCAGAAGGCCATCCCGACAAAATCGCTGATCAAATCAGCGATGCGATTTTAGATGCCATTTTAACTGAAGACCCACAAGCGCACGTGGCTTGTGAAACTACTGTTACCACAGGATTGGTCTTAGTCGTTGGCGAAATCTCCACCACAGCTTATGTCGACATTCAAAAAATCGTGCGCGACACGATCCGCGAAATCGGCTATACCAAAGAATCAGGCTTTGATCCAGATTCTGTTGGCGTTTTGACGGCGTTGGACGAACAATCACCAGATATTGCCTTAGGCGTCAATGATTCTTATGAAGCCAAAGAAGGCCAAACCGACCCATTAGATAAAATTGGGGCCGGTGATCAAGGCATGATGTTTGGTTACGCGATCAACGAAACCAAAGAGCTCATGCCTTTGCCAATTTTGTTATCACATCAATTGATGCAAAAAATTGCCAAGCTGCGCAAAGACGGTACCATCAAGTACTTGCGGCCTGATGCCAAAGCCCAAGTCACCGTCGAATACGATGACAATGAAAAGCCAGTCCGGGTTGATACGGTTGTGGTTTCCACGCAACATAACCCAGATGTCACGTTGGCGCAGATCCGCAAAGATATTGAAGCGCAAGTGATTCGCGCGGTGATCCCAGCAAACTTGTTGGATGATCAAACCAAGATTTACGTCAACCCAACTGGCCGCTTTGTTTTAGGTGGCCCGCAAGCCGATTCTGGTTTGACCGGACGTAAGATCATCGTTGATACTTACGGTGGTTTCGCCCGTCATGGTGGTGGTTGCTTCTCTGGTAAAGATGCCACCAAAGTTGACCG
Organism: uncultured Lacticaseibacillus sp.; assembly: GCA_934339215.1. Lineage (GTDB taxonomy): Bacteria > Bacillota > Bacilli > Lactobacillales > Lactobacillaceae > Lacticaseibacillus. The sequence goes on along the minus strand of CAKRHU010000388.1, from coordinate 336 downwards.
TTCCGCTTCATACGCAGCCCGCTACATCGCCAAAAACGCGGTGGCAGCCGGCTTAGCTGACAAACTTGAAGTGCAACTGGCTTATGCCATCGGCGTGGCGCAACCGGTTTCCGTGTCCGTTAACTGCTTTGGCACCAACAAAATCGCAGAAGAAAAGATCCAACAAGCGATTCGCGAGAACTTCGACCTGCGCCCTGCAGGCATCATTAAAATGTTGAACTTACGCCGGCCGATTTACAAGCAAACGGCAGCGTATGGTCATTTTGGACGTACAGATGTTGATCTGCCTTGGGAACACCTCGATAAAGTTGAGGCGTTGGCCAAGTACTTAGATTA
>CAKRHU010000387.1 GCA_934339215.1 uncultured Lacticaseibacillus sp. | reverse complement strand
GCCGAAGGGTAAGTAAGGATGCCAGTTAGCCGGTTTGATATAAAAGGCACCGACTAACACGAACAAAATGATGATGCCTAACTTCACCACCACCATCGCCCGGTTGACCGCCATGGAAGTTTGCATCCCGCGCGATAACATCAACCCGATCAACACCACCACAATCACGGCGACTAAATTGATGTAAGTGCCGTGAGCCGGATCAAAGGCACCGGTGATGGCTTTTGGAATGTGCAACCCAAAGCCGCCGATGAAGCTTTGAAAATACGCGGCGAAGCTGGTGGATACGGCAGCGACGGCTAACATATATTCCAAAATCAGCGCCCAGCCGATGATCCAGCCAAAAATTTGTCCGAAGACGATATTGCCATAAGCATAAGCGGAGCCAGCAACTGGCAAAGCTGATGCAAATTCCGCATAACACATTGCGGCAAGTGAACACACCACAGCGGCTAAGATGAAGGCTAAAGTGATCGCTGGGCCAGAAGTGGTTGCCGCGACGGTGCCTGGGAGAATGAAGATCCCAGTACCGATCACCGCGCCGATGCCTAACGCGATCAAGTCGCGGGTGGTCAAGGTGCGCGCCAGTTGATGGTCGGCATTTAACGTTTGGTCAAGATCCGGTTTTGCCACAAGGCGCTGCCAAAAACTCATGAGAATGAAGACTCCTTTTTTATTTCAGCTTACCGGAGGCTTTTTCAGCCAGGTATTTGCTTTGGTCTGGCACATATTTGAAATTTGGATCGATTTCTTTGTCGAGCTGATCAAAAGCCGCTTGCATTTGATCGCTGATTTGTGCCGTCACGTCATCGGTCAACTTGCCAGCAGGCACGGTGATCGGTTCCCCGAAGCGCACGGTGACGCGCTTGCGTTTAAATAAACCAGAGAACTTCACTGGGCCTTGATAAACGGCGGGTACGATTGGCACTTTGGCGAGCTTGGCAATCAACATGGCGCCACCTTTGAGTTCAGAAGAATAGCGTGTGCCACTCGGGAAAATGATGACGCCAAGGTCTTGTTTTTTGAGCATTTTGACTGGCGTTTTGATCACAGAGGGGCCAGGATGCGCGCGATCGACGCCAAAGGCATTGGCATGCACCAAGATCCAGCGCAAAATCGGGTTATGGAACAACTCTTGTTTGGCCATGAACCCAAACTTTCGCGGCGAAGCGGCCACGGCAAAATAAATCGGGTCCCACCAAGTGCGATGGGGGCCAACTAAGACATAAGGCCCGTCAGGTAACACTTCTTTATTTTCGTAATGGGCGTTGCCGTTGATCACCAGTAGGATGAATCGCGCGACGACGCGAATAAATGAATAGAACATTTACTTGCTGCTATATAAAACGTGGAAGAATGTCCAATGACACTAGCAAGGATTATATATTTCCTTTCTTAGTTGTCCATTCTGGTTTCATTTGGTCCCGTCAACATCAGTATTCTTACCGTGATATACATCTTGGCAACATGGACTGACTCCTGAACCTTTCAGGGTATAGCCTACCCCTTAGCGTATTGAATTAAATTCTGTACCGCGTTAGCATCACGCTCTAAGTGCGCGCCACATGCGTAACAGTGATACTCGTGATGTTTGGTACGATGCAAAGCATTACCAGCAAGAGTTAGTTTTTCATCGCCGACTTTAATTTCGCCGCATTGACTACAACGTTGCGTGCTCGGATAATATCTATCAACCATTACTAACTCGCGGCCATACCATTCAGCCTTATATTTCAACAACTGTTTAAAGCGACCAAACTGTGAGCGATGCAAGTTCTTCGCTAAGCGTTTGTTCATCTTCATGTGTTGCACATCTAAGTCCTCAATGGCAATCGTGCCGTTGGCTTGAATCAACTGCGTCGTAAACTTTTGCATCAGGTCGTCTTGAATCCGAGTGACTTTCTGATAACTGTGCTGCAACTTGGTTATCATTACGCGATAGTTATTGGATCGAAAGTTTTTAGGATTCGCATTCCGTTTGCGAGCAAGGCGCTGTTGATACAAGGTGATGCGAGCATAGAGGCTGGTTAATTGGTCTGTCAGTACGCGAATGGCTTTAGTTTGATTCCCATCATTGTAAACGAACTTGCCGATATTGGCATCAACACCGCAGACGCGCTTATTGCTAGGTAAAGGTTTTGATTCGTCGACTTCAATACT
>CAKRHU010000386.1 GCA_934339215.1 uncultured Lacticaseibacillus sp. | reverse complement strand
ACTTATTTCTCGTTTGACTCTGACGCGCAATTTGAAGCTTATTTGGCGCAAACTGATCATCCTTTTGTCACCACAGAACACTTGGAAATGTTCAACCCTGATGATGAGCACCATGATAACAAGCCAGATTACCGCGCTTATGTGCAAAAGCTAGAAGCCTTGCATCAAAAATACCCCAACCAATTTTTGCGCGGGATCGAAGTCGGCTATTGTGAACCCAAGCTCAACGATATTTATGCCTATTTAGATGCCAATCGCTATGATTTGGTATTACTGAGCTTCCATCATAATGGTGAGTATGATTTCCAAGATGATCATTTCAAAACCGTCGACAAAAAGGCCCTTGTGCAAGATTATTATGCCCGTATGTTAGCTGGGGTCCGTCGCTTTGACGGGGCGGATGTGTTGGCACATTTTGAATATGGATTGCGGGTGGTCGATGTGACGCCATCAGAACTGGCTGCTTGGGCGCGGCCGATGATCCAAGGCATTTTCAGCGAGATCATTGCCAAACAAATGGCGCTGGAGCTCAACACCAAGTCGATGTATCTGTGGCATGACGTCGCGTTATATGATTTGGTGATCCCGTGGTATCAAGCCCTAGGCGGCAAGTTGTTCACTTTAGGGTCAGACGCCCATGTGCCAGACGCGTTTGAAATGGAATTCGCGCAAGCCAAGGACTTACTGCATCGCCATCACATCGAACAATTAGCCGTGTATCAAGATCATCAACCGACCCTCGTTACGTTTTAAGGAGTTATTATGGTAGAAATTGAAAATCCGATCCTCAATGATTTATTCAAACAAATTCAACCAGGCTACACGATGCCGGTCAAATTCGAGATCAGTGGCACGCCTGCGGACAAATTGGTGCACAGTCAGTCTCAAGAAATTCTGCAACCAAACGGAGATTTAGTCGTCCAAATCAAAGACTCACCAGATGTCGATTACACCTTGAGTCATGAATTGATGCACATGTATTTGGCCACGACTGGCTTTCCGCAAGTGCAATACCACTTGTTGACCGGCACCCCTGAAATCGATAAACAGCATTATGCGACTGCAACGGCATTATCGACAGCAGCGCTACATGCGGTGGTCGCTGATTGGCAACGCGAACACGGCTTTTTAGGGGATAAGCAGCTCGACTTGCTCGAAAAAGGTTTTGCTTCAGCCTTGCCTAAAGAGCCGGCTGGCGGTGATAACTTGTTGATCTACCGTGGTCTATCGTTATTTGATCACATGACGCTGTTTGTTGATGGCGGCTCTGATGATCAAAAGGCCCAATGGCAACAGGACTTCCCACAGGCCTATCCATTGGCCAAAGATTTGTATCAAACCTTAACCGAAAAAGCGCTGGATACGCCTTTTGCCTATCGCCGCGCTGTCGTCAACTTATTCGCTCGCTTCAACGCCTTGGTGCAAGCAGCAGGGTTTCAGCCGTTGGATAATGATGAGTTCGCGACTTTGCCCCCAGTGTTATCCCAGCGGCAATTGCGCTTGAGTTTGAATCAAGTGTTCACTTTGAAGCACTCAGCTTACCGTGATCGCCAAACTAAACGGTTGGCTTACGTGGCATTAGGTAAAGGTGATCGCCAGAATGCCTTTGTATTACCACTGAAAGATACCACGCCTGCCGCGATGCAAAGCTTGTATCAACAACCTTTAGGCGAAATTTTAGATCAGTATCAGTTGGACTATAGCGTACGCTAGGAGGTCATCGTGATGTTTGATTTACAACGTGCGATCAGTGAAGCCGACAATATTTGCTTTTTGACTGGGGCTGGGGTATCGACGGCATCAGGCATTCCGGATTACCGTAGCAAAGGCGGCCTGTATGCCGATTCCGAGAAGCCAGAATACGCCTTGTCGGATGATAACTTGGCCCGCCATCACGAGAATTTCCATCAATGGGTGTTGGCCAATATGTTTCATCCAAAAGCCAAACCCAATGTCATCCATGAGAAAATGGCCACCATCAGCAACGCCAAAGGTACCATCGTCACGCAAAATGTCGATGGCCTCGACCGTGCGGCTGGTGCCAAGCATGTGATCGAATTTCACGGCAACTTGTATCGCTTGTATTGCCAAAAGTGTCATCAAACCTTCACGTATGACCAATATCAACAATCTGATATTCATGCAGCTGACGGTGGCGTCATTCGCCCAGA
>CAKRHU010000385.1 GCA_934339215.1 uncultured Lacticaseibacillus sp. | reverse complement strand
CGTTGGGTTGTTCCATTAAAATGGCCAACAGATACAACCGGCGTTTCTCCCCGCCAGATAAGCGCCCGATCAATTCCCCATGCATACTGCGCGGGAATAAGAATTGTTCCAGCAGTTGGGTCACGGTGATACGTTCACCAGAATCAGTCACCAAACCTTCGGCGATTGATTGCAAATACGCGATCACTCGCTTGTCATTGGGGAGATCTTGCGACAACTGGGTGTAATAGCCGAGCTTAACCGTGTCGCCGATTTCTAAAACGCCAGAATCGAGCTTGCGCGAACCGGCGATCACATTCAACAAGGTGGATTTGCCGGCACCATTTTGCCCGGTGATGCCGATGCGTTGGCCGGGTTGCACCAGCCAATCGAAGTCATTGAGAATGTGATGCTCGCCGATGGTCAAGTTCGCGCCTTTAAAGACGATCACCTTTTTACCTAAGCGCGTGGAAGCGACTTTCATTTCCACTTGGCCTTGGTCTGCTGGGCGATCATTCATATTTTGCTTGATGTCATTGAAGCGATTGATCCGGGCTTGTTGCTTCGTCGAGCGCGCTTGGGCCCCAGCATGCATCCAAGCGAGTTCTTGTTTGTACAGTTGTTGTTCTTTGTGAGCCGCCACCGTATCCTTTTCGACTTGTTCGGCTTTTTTCTCAACATAAGCTTCATAGTTGCCGGCATATTGATACAACGTGCCGTGGTCGAGTTCCCAAATCGCATTGGCGACACGGTCTAAGAAGTAGCGATCATGCGTCACGACTAAAAGCGCGCCTTTGTACGTGCTTAAGCGTTTTTCCAGCCAAGCGATGGAATCAAAATCCAAGTGGTTGGTCGGTTCATCCAAGATCAAGAGATCAGGCGATTCGATCAAGACTTGCGCCAAGCCCACCCGCTTTTGCTGGCCACCGGATAAATTGCCGATGGTTTGATCGAGATCTGGCAAATGCAGTTGGGTCAAAATGGTTTTAATATCAGTATCCGCTGACCACGCATCCGTTTGCGTCATCGCCGCATCCGCTTTTTCATAACGAGCTTGGGCTTGTTGATCCATGGGGTCTTTGGTGTAAGCCGCCAAAGCACTTTGATATTGGCGCAACGCCGCAAATACAGGACCTTGGCCGCCATATACGGCATCCATAATTTTTTTGTTGGGATCGAGTTCAGGTTTTTGCGCCAAATACGCGATCCGATAAGTTTTGCTGGTTTCAACGGTGCCGGCATCGAAGGGATCAGTATCGGCTAAACCATTTAATAACGTGGTTTTCCCTGTCCCATTGACGCCGATCAAGCCGATGCGGTCGCCTTCGTTGATCAAAAAGTCGATCGATTTAAATAATTGTTTGTCGCCATACGCCTTACTGACGCCTGTTGCGCTTAATGTTTGCATGTTCCTGCTCCTCGTTGATCTAAGCTCTAGTTTAACAAAAATTCTCAGTGCATACAAAAAAGACCGCCAAGGCGATCTTCAATGCGATTAGTTTAAAGCGGCTTTCAGCAACGTGGCTTGATCATTTGCCAAGTCCCCTGAAACCACCGCCATTTCTAACTGATGCAGGGTTTGCCCAAGCTTGGGGCCAGGTTTAAACCCATGTTTGATCAACATTCCACCATCAACGGCTAAGTCTTTGCTGGATTTGATCGGCAAAGACGCATAAGCGGACAAAATCGTTTGAGCCTCAACCCCGGGTTGTAAATATTGTTGCGCCATTGCCGCAGCTTCAACGCCTTCAGCCCCGGCTTCATACAGCGGCCAAGCGTCAGCGTCAGACAACTGGGGTAATAAGGCCACCGCCCGCTGCACCGTGTTGCTCAAGGCATTGGCTTGCTTCCAAGCCTTCATCAACTTGAACACTGGCAAGTTTAAACCGCCGGCAATTAAAGCCCATACCACGGCTTCAGAAGCAATCGGCGTCGGGTCTATGGCCGCTAAGTTTTCTAATTCGCGTTGATGGCCGGCAAACAGCGGGGCATGTTCACTTAAGCCTGTTTCAACAAAGTCTGCTAACCCAGCAGTGCGCGCTTGGCCTAGCATCATTTTGACAAACTCAGTGGCGATGCGCTCAACCGAAATCTTCTCCAGCAACACCGCATTTTCGCGAATCGCTTGCTTGGTTTTGGCTTCGATCGAGAAATTTAACTGACTTTCAAAGCGCACAGCACGCATCATCCGTAGCG
>CAKRHU010000384.1 GCA_934339215.1 uncultured Lacticaseibacillus sp. | reverse complement strand
GGTGGTCTGGCTTGTGGCAGTCGTGTGGCTGGTTTGTGTCGTAGTGTGCCGCGTGGCCTTAACCACAGGCTTGGCGTTATTTGCGCCAGTATTGTAATTGATCTTCACGCCTTCAGCCGAGTTGATCACCACGATTTCGGTATTCAAAGACTTATCTGAAGACTTGATGTCGACAATCGAGCCGCGCGGGATCATTTCGCTACCGTGATATAGTGGCGTGGTTTCGTATTGGACGGTATTTTTGGTATTCGGGTGCGCTTCCCAGTAGTTTTCGACTAATTCTTCGGCGGCGCGCATCCCGCCATTTTGATCGGCGCCAACGTTTTGCGAGCGGGTGCCGGTGGTGAAATTATTGCTGGAAGTGTAAGAATATTTACCCAGTAAGCTGTCGGCAATTGAGTGGCTGCGATTCCATAAATAGCCGTGGTAAGTGCGGCCGGTCAGCGCAAAGGTGATCCCGATTTCTGGGTTGCTTTCAGGCCAGTCCGTGGGGTCCAAGGGCTCACCTTGGCGAGCACCTTGCGAGCTTTTGTATTCGCCGTAGGTCAGTACCGCTTTGGCAGTTCTGGCGCGTTGGCGTTTGTCATTGGCAAAATGATAGTCGCCGGCTTTCATGTTCTTGAAGCCCGAAAATTTAGCTTTGCCGTTAGTAAAGTAGTAATTCTGATTCGGACCAGCGGACTCGGCGTCGGTATACTTGACCAACTTTTTTAAAATCGCGTGATGGCGACGAGCAAGTGATTTCTTGGTTGAAGCTAAGACCACAGTGTTCGATTCAGTGTGGCCAATTGTTGTTTGAATGACTTCGGTGCTAGTCGTGAAGAATAATCCCGCCGCAACGATCCCCAGTGCAGTGTGAAAAACGCGTTTGATGTTCAAATTTTCCCCTCCTCAATAAACCAAAGCGTATCAGCTCCCATTAATTGTTGCAACTGCTCTTGAAAAATAGTGGCGAGATATTCAGATGTCAGTCTGTCCAAACACCCTATAGCAATCCGCCAAAATTTCCGTTATACTAAATTCTGCATTTAGCAAATCAGCGATTCGTCGCTGGCGTGGTTCGTAAACTTCCCACGATAAAAAACCAAGAACTTCACGATTAATCGGAGGTAGGAAATTGAATGCAGCACGCAAAGTCATCATCGACTGTGATCCGGGCATCGATGACAGCTTGGCGCTATTATTAGCGCTTAACTCACCGGAATTAGACGTTGTCGGCATCACCACTGTCAGCGGGAATGTCCCAGCCAACCTTGGCGCACAAAATGCGCTGAAGATTTTGCAGTTGGCTGGACGGTTGGATATTCCCGTTTATGTTGGCGCAGAAAAACCGCTGAAAGTGGCTTACACCAGCGCCCAAGATACGCATGGAGATGACGGGTTAGGCAACAGCCAGATCCCGGCAGTCACAGAGGTGCAAGCACACCCAAATGCCGTTGGCTTCATCTTAGACACTTTGGCAAAAGACCCGACCACGTCGATTTTGGCGTTAGGACCGTTGACCAATATCGCGCAAGCCTTGCAACAAAATCAACAGGCTTTTGCACAAGTTGACCGCTTCGTGTTGATGGGTGGTAATTACAAGAGTCATGGCAATTGCTCGCCAGTCGCCGAATATAATTTCTGGTGCGATCCGGATGCGGCGCAAATCGTATTTGACCAGATGCCTGTGCCGGTACACATGGTCGGGCTGGATGTGACGCGAAAAATCGTGTTAACGCCCAGCATTTTGGAATATATGAAAGATGTTGACGCAGAAATGGGCGCCTTCATCGAAAAAATTACGCGGTTTTACTTTGATTTCCATTGGCAATATGAGCGCGTGATCGGTTGTGTGATCAATGATCCGTTGGCTGTCGCGTACTTGATCGACCCGACGATCCTTGAAGGCTTTGACGCGTACACAACCGTGGTGGCCACTGATGATGTGGCACGCGGCGAGTCGATGGTGGATGATCACGACTTCTGGCATCGCGAAAATAATAGTTTTGTCGCGACGGATGTTGAGGTAATGGCCTTTTGGCGGCAATTCTTAACGCGCGTGTTGAAAGCGACGGAACCGGATTTGTCGACGACTTTGCATCAGTTACTGGAGGTCGGCGCATGAGCAAATTCAAAACGCGGGCCGTTGCGATCTTAGCTTTGTGCATCGCCTTGAACGTCGTCGGTAGCAATATCGCCTTGT
>CAKRHU010000383.1 GCA_934339215.1 uncultured Lacticaseibacillus sp. | reverse complement strand
AAATGCTGTAAATGTTGTTTCAAAAACTTTGCCGTTTGGCCATTGCCAGCTGCGACTTGTTCCGGCGTGCCGCTGGCGACTAATTTCCCACCAAAGGCCCCGCCTTCAGGGCCCATATCAAACAAGTAATCCGCATTGGCGATCATGTCGAGGTCATGTTCAATGGCCAAAACCGTCGCCCCTTGATCGATCAAACGCTGAAAGACTTGGAGTAGCACTTGAACGTCGAGAGGGTGCAACCCGACACTAGGTTCATCAAAGACAAATAGCGTGCCGCGTTGGGTGCGACCGAGATGGCTGGTCAAGCGCAAGCGCTGGGCTTCGCCACCAGATAAAGCCGGGGTACTTTCACCGAGTTGTAAATAACCAAGCCCCATATCATGGAGAGTTTGTAAGGTCGCAGCAATGGCAGGTTCTGAAGCAAAAAAGTTTTGCGCATCATCGACAGATTGCGCTAGGCATTCCGCAATATTTTTACCATGCCATTGAATCTTTAATAATTCTGGATTATAGCGCTGACCGTGGCAAGTGGGACAAGTTTCTTGCATGTCGGGTAAGTATTGAATGTCCAAGTTGATTTGCCCAGTACCGCCACAAGTCGGGCAGGCACCGAGTTTGACGTTGTATGAGAAGTTGCTGGCAGTGTAGCCAGCGGCTTGGCTTTCAGGTAAGTTGGCAAACAAGGTGCGCAAATGATCGAGGATATCCGTATAGGTGGCGACGGTCGAGCGAACATTTTTGCCGACAGGCGTCGCATCGATGGCGACGACGCGTTTAATGCCACCGGTTTGAATAGCCGAGACAAAACTTGGTGCCGGTTGTTTTTTGGTGGCAGTCAAAGCAGGGACTAAAGCATCCAGCACTAACGTTGACTTCCCAGCGCCGGAAAATCCTGAAACCACTGAGAATTGATTGATCGGAAAGCTGGCAGTGAGGTTGTGCAAGTTGAAGCGGTCGGCTACCGTCACGCCAAAATGTTTCTTTGCCGGTTGCGGTTGTGGCCGTGCGCGCAAGGTTGCCGAGCCATTGAGAAATGGTGCAATTAACGAATTCGGCGCCTGCGAAATTTCTGCCGGTGTGCCGAGATTCAACAATCGGCCCCCAGCATTCCCCGCTTCAGGCCCAATTTCTAATACGGTGTCGGCAGCTTGAATAATGGCGGTATCATGGTCAACGACCACGACAGAATTGCCTTGGGCGACGAGTGCCCGCATGACTTCGATCAATCCTTCAACGTTGGCGGCATGTAAGCCAATACTTGGTTCATCTAAAACATATAACACCCCAGTGGTTTGGGTGCGCAACGTCCGAGCGAGTTGAATGCGTTGCAATTCGCCAGTGGACAAGGTGCTGCCGGCGCGACTCAGGGCCAAGTAGCTCAACCCCAGATCAAGCAAGGGTTTTAAGATTTGATCGAGTTCCCGCAAAATATCATGGGCGAGTGGTTGCATATCATCAGGCAACCATGCTTGGATATTGGGCAGAAAATCATGGAGTTCACTGAGGGTCAAATCAGAAACTTCAGCAATGTTTTTGCCGACGATTGTTTGCGTGAGCAACTTTTGATCAAAACGTGAGCCATGGCATACTGGACACACACCGAATTCATAGAAGCGATTCAAGCGTTGGATCGCGCGTTCATTGGTCGTGGTCGCCATAGAATCCAGCACTGCGTTATACGCATTTTCATAAACGGCATTGTCCATGTGGAAAATCTTACCGGTTTTAGAGGGAATGTTGATAGCGTAAGTGCGCTTAGGGCCGTGCCACACGATGTCTTGTTGCGCTTGAGGGAGCTGGTTGAATGGCGTATCGATGTCGACGCCGGCATATTGCGCGACGATTTGCATGAAGTTGCGGCCTGGCAAGCGCCAAGAAGCCACGGCGCCTTCGCGAATGGTCTTGGTGGGATCTGGAATCAAGCGTGATACCGCTAAAGTCTTCGCCACGCCGGTACCATTACATTCAGGGCAGGCGCCAACGGAATTAAAGGCGAAACTTTCAGCACCAAATAAATGCACTGATGCGCCACATTCAGGACATTTTAAAGTGGCCTTTTCGCCTTGGGTATCCATTAAATGGGCGATTTCAATCGTTGGTGGAATCTGGTGGCCATTGGGACATTGCGGCGAACCCAGCCGAGAAAACATTAAGCGCACCACATTCAACGCTTCAGTGGTGGTGCCGACTGTACTG
>CAKRHU010000382.1 GCA_934339215.1 uncultured Lacticaseibacillus sp. | reverse complement strand
TATCACAAGTGACCACGTCATAGCCATGTTTGGCCAAATAATGAGCCGTCAACTCGTCGGCAATTTTAGGTAACAACACTTTTTTCATCAGGCACCTCTTCAGTTTATTAATCTTGTTATATCGCGTTCTCAAGCCCGGCGCTAGCGGCTTCACACAAACTGCACAAAAAAGCCGATTTTCACGGCTTTGTTCATAGTGCAGGTAATGATGGTTTGGAGAAGTAATACCCTTGGAAGTACTGCACGCCCAATTCATCTTTGGCATAGGCGACTTCTTCGGCATTTTCCACGCCTTCTAAAATGAAGTCCAAATGGGATTCTTGCGCCACTTTCACCCAAAAAGCGATGCGTTCTTTCAACAGTTGGGCAGAGTTTTCTTTGCGTAGGTTTTGCATCGCAAACTTCACGCCATCGACATATGGCAACAAATCACGGACAACTTCATAAGAATTGTCTGACCCGACATCATCGATATCGATCCGTACCCCATTAGCACGATAAATCGCAGTGATTTTGCGAGTGGTGATCATATCTGGCACATCCGTGATTTCAACGGTCAACTCGTCTGGGCCTGGTTTACTTTTGGCAAAAGCTGACAATTTTTCAGCGACATGTTCATCCGAGAACTGTTCCGTGGTTAAGTTGATGGCAATGCGGCGAATCGACGACATCGCTAACGTTTTTTGAATCAAGTTGATTTGCGTTGCCACCGAAATATCAAACATATCCGGCAAGATCCACCGGTCGTGTTCATGATCAAATAAGCGCAACAACAATTCGTTACGATAACGTCCGGTTTCGGCTGAGTCGACATGCATGATCCCTTGGGTGAAGTACGAATAAGTCGCGATCATGTCGCGTTCAGCGCGAGAATGAACCGTTTCGCCTTCAACGGTGATGGTATCGCGGCCAGCACGCTTGGACAGATATAAATTATCATCGGCACGCTTATAAGTATCGTCAATGGAAACATCGCCTTGACGCACGGCGGTCATCCCCATGGACAAGGTCACGGCAATATCATAGCCTTCATAATCATAATGGGATTTGCGTACCGCTTCCCAACAAGCGGTAATGATCGGTACCACATCAACCGGCCTTAAATTTGGAAACACGATATTGAACTCTTCGCCACCAGTGCGGTAGATCTGATGGGCATCACCAAAGCGGCCGAGCACGTCAGATAACGTTGTCGCCACCCCGATCAACACGGCGTTGCCCGCCAAGTGTCCATAATGATCATTGATCTGTTTAAAATGATCGATATCCAGTGCCACCAAACTCAACGGTTCCCCAGCAGCCCGTGCGGCGTTAAACATATGCGTCAAATCATGTTGATACAAGGAATAAGTTTTGGCATTGGTGAGTTGATCGTAGTTAGCCAACTGGCGTAAGCGCGCATGCTTCAAATCAGCGTTATGTTCGCGGATCCAAAGTATCGCCGCCATGCTGGCAATGGCGATAAACATGACGATACTGCGAATCATGATCAGTAGGCGATCGTCTGGGGCGGAGAAACTTGGCAAAAGCGTCCAAAAAATGATCCCGGCATAAGCAAAGATCCCGATCGACGCCCAAAGCGTTTTGCGAATGTAGACGCGATACCGCCGCATCACGATCAAGCCAACGGCCAACAACGCCAAACTGACAAAATATTGCGGCGTGTTTAACGCTTGCGAGTGATGCATCACCCACACCGACAACAACCCAGCGATGCGAACCGCCACTTCCCACCAAGAGATCCCAGTATCTAGCAATGGAAACAACAGTAAAAATAACCCAACATTGTGAAACATCACGGTATTGGTGCCGACGACATACCCCATCAAATGTAAGATCATGCCGACACCGATCGATAACACCATCAGCGCGATCCGGGCCGTCCAGCGTTTACGCGCTGAATGCGCCAGATTAAAGGCGATATCGTAAATATCTTGGTAATGCCCAATAAACCCAGAAGTAAAGAAGATCGCAACGAGTATCTGTGCAAACCACAGCGGCCAGGCCACAAGAGATAATTTCAGTTCCGTAATGGGCCTGGAGCGTACCACTGGCACCTGGTGGCGGCAATGCCCATCATATCCACCAAGGCAGCAAAAAACCGAAACCTGCAGGAGGTTTCGGTTTCAGCACTAGGCTTGACGCCAATTGATTTTTTCTTTAATGCGGCGGATGATCGCCATTTTGTTATCCCAAGCCGC
>CAKRHU010000381.1 GCA_934339215.1 uncultured Lacticaseibacillus sp. | reverse complement strand
ATCGTCCGCACCTTATCGACGATCACACCACCGCTTGCGGCAAAGCTGGTGAAATCATGAGTGCCGACCACATCATCTAACGCAATTTGCACTTTGGCCAAGTCTAGCGGATATGGCCAGTGTCCCGTATACAACCGGTTGAACGGATCGGTGAAGCGCCCGCGGGCCACGCGATACATATAGCGTTTGCCTTTGGCGGAATAGCGCGCATGAAAGTCTTCCGGCGCAAATTCGGCTTTTAAGATCTCAATATCCAAAGGCATCAGCGAATTCATCGCGCGAAGCATCGCCTGTTCGGGGATTTCAATGGGAAAATCAAAACTTACCACTTGGCCTAAGGCGTGCACGCCTGAATCGGTGCGGCCAGAACCATCGATATGAATCGCGTCGACTTTAGCCATTTTGCCTAAGGCTTTTTGCAAGACGCCTTGGACGGTGCGTTGATGCGGTTGAATTTGATAGCCGGCAAAGTTGGTGCCATCATACGCCAGCGTTAATTTATAATGCGTCATATTTATTTTCTCCTAAATAAAAGCCGGCTTTTCAGCCAGCTTCTCTATGCTCTTAAAAAGACTAACAAGCCAGTCAGCGCCGCCATCACCACTGCCGCAGTGACATCTGAGCGATGATATTTCAACACGCGATATTTGGTGCGATTGTCCCCACCTTGATACCCGCGCGCATCCATCGCCGTCGCCAAATCTTCGGCGATGCCAAAACTATCGACAAACAATGGGATCAGCAGTGGCACGACAGCTTTCATTTGTTGGAATAAATTCCCGGTGCCAAAATCCACGCCTCGCGCGCGTTGGGCATTCATGATCTTGGTGGTTTGATCCATCAAAGTCGGCACAAACCGCAAAGCGATTTGCAAGACCAAAGCCAATTCAGTGACAGGCACATGGATCACGCGCAACGGCTTCAACAGCGATTCCACCGCATCAGCCAAAGACAGCGGCTGAGTGGTCAAGGTCAACAACGTCGAAATGAAAATGATCAACACAAAGCGCATAAAGATAAACGCCCCATTGGTCAGCCCAAATTGCGTGATTGCCAGCCAACCCCAAGACCAATAAGTGTGTCCACCTTTGGTAAAGAAGATCTGCAACGCGACGGTGAACATGATCAGCCAAATCATCGGCCGCACCCCTCGCAGGAAAAAGCTAAGCTTCACTTTCGACAACATGATCATCACCATCGTTGCCACAAACATCAGCAGGTAGCTTTGCCAATTGTTGGCCAAGAAAATGATCGCAATATAGTAAAAACTCGCCATCAACTTGGTGCGCGGATCCAGTCGGTGGACCATTGAGTCGCCAGGAATGTAGCGGCCTAAAATCAACTTATCCAAGGTCGCCACCTCCTAACTGTGGCATTAAGTCATCCGCTAATTCTGAAGCCGTCAGCGGCATTTGGTTGAAGGTGAAGCCGAGTTTTTGCAGACGTTCGGCAAAAGCTGTCGTTTTCGGTAAACCCAGTTGCTTTTGCCGCAACCAATCAGGATCGGCGAAGATCTCCCGCGGCGTCCCTTGGCGCACCAAGGCTCCGTGTTCCATCACCAACACGCGATCGGCATAATCTGCCACATCATCCATTTGGTGGGTGACTAAGACGATGGTCAAGCCTTGTTCATCGTGCAGTTTTTTGAACATGGTCATCATTTCTAAACGCCCGGCAGGATCAAGCCCGGCAGTCGGTTCATCCAACACCAAGATCTCTGGTTGCATCGCCAAAACGCCAGCAATGGCCACCCGCCGCATTTGCCCACCAGATAAATCAAAGGGTGATTGTTGCAAAATATCATCCGGCAAGCCAACCAGTTTCACCATTCGAGTAGCTAAGGCTTTGGCATCTTTTTCTGGGACGCCGAAGTTCATCGGGCCAAAGGCGATATCGCGTTCCACAGTTTGTTCAAACAGTTGATTTTCCGCAAACTGAAACACCATGCCGACTTTTTGCCGCAAGGGTTTTAGGTTCTTATTGTTGGTTTCTGGGGTGATTTCTCGATTACCAATGGTCACGGTGCCGCTAGTCGGCTTGAGTAGCGCATTGAGATGTTGGAGCAGCGTCGACTTCCCAGAGCCGGTGTGGCCGATAATGGCCGTGTAGTCGCCGCCTTTGATCGTTGTGGAAATATCTTTGAGGCCGTCGCCAGCAAAAGGCGTGCCTGCTTGATAGGTAAAACTTACATGGTCGAATGTAAT
>CAKRHU010000380.1 GCA_934339215.1 uncultured Lacticaseibacillus sp. | reverse complement strand
TTGTCAGAACTTTCTAACACGCTTAAACAAGCAAAAAAGCAAAAAAATGCGTTACGTCGGAAAGTTTATGCGATTGACGCACGCACGAAGCCAATTCGAATCAATCTCAAAAAATAAATTATTGTTATCGTATTGCTTTTTTGGTGTCCGCGTATTACAGTGTATTAGTAATCTAATACACTAGTTGGGAGGCAATCATGGAATTTGATGACAAGGTCCCGATCTACTACCAAATCGAACAATATGTTTGCTCGCAGATCATTAACAAAACTTGGGCCCCTGGTGATAAAGTCCCGGCGGTTCGGCAATTAGCTTTAACCCTCAGCGTTAATGGCAATACCGTGCAACGGGCCTTAACGGAATTGATTCAAAACCAGGTCTTAGAATCACGGCGCGGATTAGGTAATTTTGTCACGACCGATCCTGAAATATTAGCAGAATTGCGCCAACAAGAAATCGAAGCGCAGTTTGAACAAGTCCAAGCGCATTTAGCAGCATTGCAGATGAGTCCAGAGGAAATGTTGGGTGCATTTTCTACTTATTTGAGCAAACACATCAAGGAGGAACATCATGAATGACTTAGTTTCGATCACCAACTTGTCTTATCGTCGCAACTGGCAGACATTGCTTGAACATCTCGAGTTACATATCCAAGCCAATCGCATCGTCGGGTTACTAGGCGCTAACGGCGCGGGCAAAACCACTCTGATCCGATTGATTGCCGGACTTTCCGTGGCGTATCGCGGCACGATCGAAGTGGGACAAGTCACCTCCCCTCTGGCAAGAAAATCTATTGTTTCCACGAACTTGGCGATGATAGGTAGCGCAAAAGGTGCGACGTCGACAGCACTCGCCAGCTTTTGGCAAGGCGTTTACCCAGATTTTGATCACAATGTGTTTAATCAACTTGCGACGCAGCTGAACTTACCACTAAACACCAAGCTGGAAGCTTTATCCAAAGGGAATCGCGCCAAAGTCGAGCTTGCTTTATGTTTAAGTCGCCGCGCTCGCTTATACTTGCTCGATGAACCCTTCAACGGCATCGATAGCATGACGCGCAAAACGCTAGTCAATGAGATCCTCAACTGGTTACCTGAAAATGCTTCGATTATCTTGTCTGATCATCACGTCACCGATATTGCCCCATTGCTGGACGAAGTGGTTATTATCAAAGATAAGCGGGTCGCTGCCCAAGCAGATGCCGATGAAATTCGCGAACAACATCAGTCGCTAGAAACTTATTACGAAAGATTTTACCAAAAGGAGATAGCACGATGACTCATTTTCCTGCCGTTTTTAAAGCCTTATTTAGTCGCCGGTTCAAGCGGGTAACAGCCACGTGGTTGCTCGCGTTGATCTTGCTTGTGGCTATCCTGGTGTTTACCTGGTTCTTTCAACATGATTCATTTCCACAAACTCGCCGCGCTTTCTTCGGGGGGCTCGTGGCCGTCGCCATCGTTGTCGGTGGTATTGGGGATATTGTATTATTAGCTGAATTCGCTTTGGATGATCAAAAGATTTGGACACAGCCCGTGTGGCGCGCTTTGCCAACGCGCTCTTGGTATTTAGTTTTTGGTAGTCTACTCGCTGATTTAGGGGCGTTTTTACTTTTTTGGGTCGGAATCTTGGCGGTTATGTTTGGTGCTAGCATCATTGGCGATAGTCGAAACTTCTTCGCCGGATCGACACCTGCGTTATGGCGTGACTTCTTGATCATCTTGGGGATCTGGGCGGCTTTGCATTTATTTATCTGGGTCTTTGTCAGCATGGTACATATGCTGTCGTTAAGTATCGTGACCTTCTTACCTGACCGCAATGCCCGCTTATTGCGCGTGGGCGTTAATTTATTGTTGGCAGTGCTCGCCTTATATGTCGTCGGCTTGGTGAGTCATCCGTTGTTTTTCCCGATCCGCTATTTGATCAACGGGACCCCTTCTGGCCTCGCGATTACGACTTACAGTTTATTTTATTTATTGTCCCTTTCCATCATCCTTAGCATCATTAATTTGGTGTTGTTTGATCGCTGGGTCGAGGCTGAAGTTTGAGCATTTGAAAAAAGTCATGCGCGGTGAGTTTGCACATGGGTTTTTGAAAACAGCGCGTCCATCATTGCCTGTATCTATCTGATTGGCTACTACTGCGCTGCATTGAATTTCAGTGTTCGCAAAGCGACCAAGTTGGTTCGATCTTTGAGCCAGCTAGTGCAGGT
>CAKRHU010000379.1 GCA_934339215.1 uncultured Lacticaseibacillus sp. | reverse complement strand
ATCAAATTTATCCCAAGTCTTTTCAAGATAGTAATGGCGATGGTATTGGGGACTTACCTGGCATCATCAGCCGCTTAGATGAACTGCAGCAATTAGGCATCGACGCGATTTGGTTGAGTCCCGTGTATCAGTCGCCTGGTTTTGATAACGGTTACGATATTGCCGACTATGAAGCCATCGATCCGCAGTTTGGGACCATGGGTGATATGGAAACGCTGATTGCTGAAGCCAAGAGGCGTGACATTCGCATCATCATGGATCTCGTGGTCAATCACACCTCTGATCAGCATCCTTGGTTTATCCAATCGCGCCATTCGCGCGCCGATCCCAAACGTGATTGGTATGTGTGGCGCGATCCAGTCGCTGGACATGCCCCCAATGACATGACGTCCACGTTTTCTGGCTCGGCCTGGACTTTAGACGAGCAAACGGGACAATATTACTTGCATCTGTTCAGTCCTCAGCAGCCAGACCTCAACTGGGAGAACCCAGAAGTGCGCCAAGCGGTTTATGCGATGATGAATCGTTGGATCGATCGCGGAATCGGCGGTTTTCGCTTAGATGTGATCGACTTGATCGGCAAAATTCCTGACCTTGAGATTCGTGAAAATGGCCCGCATTTGCATGAGTACCTCCAAGAAATGAATGCCGCCACGTTTGGTCGTGCTGACTTAATGACAGTCGGTGAAACTTGGGGAGCCACGCCTGAAATCGCCAAGCAGTATTCAGATCCTGAGCGCCATGAGTTATCGATGGTTTTCCAATTTGAAACCATGCAACTGGATCAACGCCCTGGTGAGTCTAAGTGGTACACACAACCCTTAGATCTGGATTTGTTCAAGCAAACCTTGATCAAATGGCAAACCGAATTGGATTATCAACATGGTTGGAACAGCTTGTTTTGGAACAATCACGACTTACCGCGGATCGTGTCGCGATGGGGCAATGATGGTCAGTATCGAGAACGCTCAGCTTCAATGTTTGCCATTTTGCTCCACTTGATGCGCGGGACGCCTTATATTTACCAAGGCGAAGAAATTGGCATGACCAACCGGCCGGTGACTAGCATCGATCAAGTCAATGACATTGAAAGCCGCAACTGGTATGCCGAACAATTGGCCAAAGGCGTTAGCGCTGACACTTTGATCAAGCAAGTCAACACCATGGGTCGAGATAATGCGCGCACCCCGATGCAATGGGATGACACGCCGCATGCCGGTTTCACCACCGGCATGCCGTGGCTGGCAGAAAATCCCAACTACGACCACATCAATGTCAAACAAGCACTTGCTGATCCCAATAGCGTTTGGCATGTGTATCAGCGCTTGATCCAACTCCGTCATCAAAACCCGATCGTCGTGCGTGGGGACTTTGAACCCCTCACTACTGATTCCGGGGTGATGGCTTATATCAGAAGCTTTGAAGGTGAGCGTTGGCTGATCGTGGCCAACTTAACGGATAAGCTTCAGCATTTTAACCAACCGAATATTAGCGAGATCTTGCTCGCCAATGTTGAACCGATCACCACCCAGCTTCAAGCTTATCAAGCTTACGTTGCCAAACTGGCGCAGTGAGTGTCGCAATTATAAAGATATTTTGGGGAGGAACAAAGATTATGAAAACTTGGAAAAAAGTGATGTTAGGTAGCGTCACCTTGCTCGCATCCATGTCTTTGGTGGCTTGTGGTAAAAGCTCAAGCTCAACAGACACATCCAGTAGCAAAGAAGTCACTGGGACGGTTAAGTTGTGGGTCGACACCACGCAGGTGCCTTACTACAAGACCATCGTGAAGAACTTCAACAAAGAATATCCAAAAGTTAAAGTGGCAGTCACCCAAAGTCCTAACGGTTCTGCCAATGCCAAAACCGATGTCGGCAAAGACCCGGCTAAAGCTGCGGATGTCTTCGAAGTGCCCAACGATCAATTAGGTTCCATGGCGGATCAAGGCTACGTCAACCCATTATCACCAGCAGCGACGAAGACCGTCAAAGCTAACAACGTTTCCGTTGCAGCCAAAGCGGTTGAATGGAACAATAAGCTTTATGCTTACCCATTTGCTGAACAAGCCCAAACCCTTTACTACAACAAGTCCAAGTTGTCTGCTGAAGACGTTAAAACTTGGGACGGCATCACCGCTAAAGGTGTGATCGCCACTGACTTCACTAACGCTTACAACTACTATCCAGTCTTCTTATCTGCTGGGACGAACTTGTATGGGAC
>CAKRHU010000378.1 GCA_934339215.1 uncultured Lacticaseibacillus sp. | reverse complement strand
GCCTGGGATCTCAAACATTATCGCGGCACCACGTCTGGGTGAATACGGCGATCGCCACGGCAGCGGCAAGGTACTGGTCGCCGGTTACTTATTTGCGGTATTGGTTTACATCCCGCAAGGCTTTGTGCCAGGCGTTATCACGCTGGGCATCCTGCGCTTGTTAGTTGGGATCTCAGATGGCGCGTTATTCCCAACGATTCAAACCTTGCTGACGAAAAACTCACCAGTCACTGCGACTTCTGCGATTTTCTCTTGGAACCAGTCCTTTCAGGCCCTTGGCAACATGTTCGGGGCGCTGCTCGGCGGGACGTTGGCGGGGATTTTCAACTACAATGTGGTGTTCATCGCCACAGCTTGCTTGTTGTTGATCAACTTCTTGATGCTGTGGTTCACCGAACCGCAACTGCGCACGGGGAAAGCATAGAACATAAAGTCGAAGGCATAATACCCTCGGCTTTTTTTATACGCAAGTGACAATTTTGTTCGTTGCCCCCTACCGCTTTCTGGCTTATATTCAGCGTGGAGATGGGAGGGTGACAAGATGAAATATCGGTATATCTATTATCTCAGCGGCGTGATCATGGGTGGCATCATGCTGTGGGCGATTTTCAAACCAGGCACGGCGTCTTGGGTGGCATTCGCGTGCTGGCTACCGTTCGTGTGAGCGCCGCCTGCAACGCTTCAACCAACGACAAGCGACGGTGATTTGGGCGTTGGCCGATCAGCTGGGCTTCACCGCCCGCGATTTGAAACGATTAGCAGGGAAATACGGTGAACTCGATTGGCAAAATACCCATCCGGAAAATATGCAATTCTACCCCAGCCAAAAAGTGATGGTTTCCGTGATCCGTCAATTAAAGCAGGAACGAAATCTGCGCGAAATGGAACTGAAGCAGCATGGAAACGTTATTGAATAGTTGTCAGATCGCTTTGTCCATGTTAAACTAAAGCCATAGAAAAAACGTGGTGGGTCAACACCACGCCGGAAGAGTTCTCCTCAGCAGGCAGTTTTCAAACCGGCAACTATCAGTACAATTTGTTATGACAAATCGCGCTTACTAGCCAAAGTATATCAGCGCGATTTTTTATTGCCGTTTTTTCGTTTCGACTTCTTTGAAGTCTGACGCATCGCAATCCAATACGGCGCTACTGACGTAAGCAACGCTGCCAATGCTGTAATCCAATCAGTGATCGAAACTGACTGGTCGCATTGCTGGACCACGACTGTGACTGCTAACACAGCCACCGACATAGATGATCAGGCTGTTCGAGCTTGCTCGTTACAGCCTGACATGCGGTAGTGACACTCCTTTCCTAGATTTTGTTTCTGCCACAGGTTGCATAGGCATCCACTCCCTCCAGTACTGAAAGGTCACCGCTCTGTTCACTTTTCTGCTTAGAGAAATCATATCAAGGAATCGCTTCGAAAAGTAGCCCCAAACGTTTATAATTGAATATTCAATTTGTTATTTAATTACAAACTAGAACGCGTTCGTCAACCATCGACGAACGCGTTATTCATTATAGTCTGGTGATCCCAATGCGCTTAGGATCTGTGTCTTTTTCAGCATAAGGTGTCTCAATTTGCCCGAGCGTCACGCCGCACACCGGCTTGAACCCGTCAGGCAACTGCAACTTAGCGATTACAGATGGGGTTTGGTTGATAGCTGCCACTGCGCCCCAGATATAGCAGAACCCAACGCCTTCATCGACGGCTTTCAAAGCCAGGTTGTGCGCGATGATCGCCGCACTGGAGAAATCAGCATTTTGTTCGCCTTGAGCGGAAACCAACACGAACGTCGGGGCCCCGTAAAGCATTTTGCCACCATGACGATGAAACAGCGTAGCGGTGGCAGATTCGATACTGTTTAAAATTTCTGGGTCTTCAATCACCGTTAAATGGTAATTTTCGAATTTCCCCAAAGCCACTGGTGCCAACTCACCGGCTTGAAGAATTGTCTCTAACTGGTCACGCGAAATCTTTTCGCCAGTATAAGCCCGTTGCACATGCCGCAAGGATAAAACTTCTGATAGTTCCATTTGAATAGTCCCCTACTTCGTTGCGATCACATTTTGCGCCAAGCTGCTCATAAACTTGGCGATTGCCTCTGGTTCCCCATGGCGCAGCGCCCAGTCAATGGCCGTGAAGGCATTGGTCGCATATAACTCTTTGGCAAACTCCGCCGGCACAGAAAGCTGCACCTGTGGCAACAACTGCGC
>CAKRHU010000377.1 GCA_934339215.1 uncultured Lacticaseibacillus sp. | reverse complement strand
CTTGTCCAGTTTTCCGCAGTGGCGCCAAACGCTTTCGCTCACATATTTTCGGCCGCAAGGCATTGGTATAGCTAACTGGAAGATTAAAATCACGCTTACGCTGCCGGACAGCGTTTGCAAAAATTAATGCCGTGCTGGCGTGATCACCACATAACGCCTTGGGTCGACGCCTTCTGAATGGGTGGCCACATACGCATTGTCAGCAAGCACCGTATGGATAGCTTTGCGTTCAAACGCAGGCATCGGATCTAAGTATACCGCCGCCCCAGTCGCCACCACATCACGCGCAGTTTTTTGCGCCAGACGCGTCACCGCAGCTTCTCGGCGTTCACGATAATCTCCAACATTGACCATGATGGTCCATTTGGCTTTACCGTAACGGTTGAATTCAGTTTGGGCTAAATACTGAATCGCATTGATGATCTTGCCGTGTTTGCCGATCAGCTGCGCTTCTTTGTCTGTAGTCACTGCAAACCAAACCTTATCGCCTTTGCGAACACTTTCAATGGTTGCCGTGATGCCCAGTTGGCGAATAATATCTTCTAAATAACTTTGGACCAGCGCGATGGCCGTTTGATCATCGCGTTGGCGCTTAGGATTGGCTACATGCGGCAAATGCACATGATGTTCAGTCTTTGGTTGCGGTGCAGGCTTTGGCGTCGGTTTTGGTTCTGGGGTGATCACCAACGGTTTTAAGTTGACGATCGCCGCTTTCTTCCCTAACCCGAATAACCCTTTTTTGCCTTCTTGGATCACATCCACGCTGACCGCATCGCGAGCGACGCCTAAGCTTTGCAGGCCTTGGTCGATGGCTTTTTGAATGGTCGTTCCTTGAAAAGTCGGCATAATTTCCTCCGAGATCGAAATTCTAATCACAGTCGTCGTTAAACGACAAACGAGGCCGAGACTTAAAAGTAGGTCTGGCCTCGCGTCAATAAGTTATGAGCGTTTGCGCAAGGCATTTTTCAGCGCTTTGCGTTTGGCTTTTTCTTTGTCTTTGGCCGCTTGAGCTTTGGCTTCACGTTCGCGACGCAACTTGAATGGATTTTGAATCAAGAAAGTTTGCGCCAAGGAGAAGGCGTTGGTGACCACCCAGTAAATCGCTAAGGCACTTGGGAATTGGAACGCCATGAATAAAATCATTAATGGTGAAATGGCAACCATCGCCCAAGACATCGTGGTGCGTTGTGGTTGGGCTAATGTGGACACCAAACTGGTCAGCAAAGTGAAAATCGCAGCTATGATCGGCATGATGAAATACGGATCCGGTTGCGCCAAGTTGACCCATAAAAAGTGCCCAGTCTTTAAGGCATCAGTGCGATAGATGGCTTGATACAAGGCAAACAGGAACGGCATTTGGATCGCCAATGGCAAGCAGCCCATAATCGGGTTGATGCCTTCTTCAGCGTAAAGCTTTTGTGTTTCTTGTTGGAGTTTGCGTTGGGTCTCAGTATCTTTGGACTTATATTTTTGTTGAAGTTGTTTGAGCTGTGGCGCAATTTCTTGCTGCTTGCCCATGGACTTCAAAGAAATATAACTCAATGGGAAAATGATGATCCGGATCAACAAGGTGAAGACGATGATCCCCATCCCAGCGTTGCCGCCAAAGATCTTAGCCAACCACAAAATAAATTGAGCGGCATTATAAATGACGTAACGATCCCAAAAGCCGGTACTGTTGGCAGTGACAGTGGAAGTGCCACACGCCGTCAATACGACAGCCATGCTCAACAAAGCAAGGACTGCGCCCAGCCGCTTAACGGTTTTCTTACTCACGTGAATCCCTCTTTCGTCAACGTGTCACGCAATGATGCGTGCGACTAGATGATGTCAACGTCGTCAGCTAAAACGCCAGCCAACGTCAACACGTGGATCAAGTTTTTCTTGGTTTCTGCCATATCAAGCTTGGCAGCCCCACGGCGAGCGATCACCAAAAAATCCGCTTGCGGATCAATTTCTGGTTTTAATTCCAGTAAGCTTTGGCGCACATAGCGTTTGATCCGGTTGCGACCAACAGCAAAATGCGCGACTTTTTTCCCGACTGAAATGCCCACCCGAAAATGTGGTTGATCTCGTTGCAGGTGGTAGATCACGAAATTACGGTTAGCCACCGACTGCCCGTGATCAAACACATCTTGAAATTCAGCTTCTTTTTTGATGCGATACGACTTACGCACGAAATCTCCCTCACAATCTGTCCTTAAGTATACAAGATGCGAC
>CAKRHU010000376.1 GCA_934339215.1 uncultured Lacticaseibacillus sp. | reverse complement strand
GTTGAGATCCGTGGTCAAAAGACTTGCGCCTGAGTTATGGGAGAAGCCAGCGACCGTCCAGTTCAAATGCACATCTTTGCCTAAGCGGGCGTACCGTTGCAAAATCACCATGTCGGCATCAAAAGCGTCATAGCTCAACCAATCGATTTGCGCGCCTTCATCCGCGTCCAGTTCAACGCAAACGCCCAACATCTCACCACGTGACGCCCAACGTTCTTGCAAGGCCACATGGGCATTGGCGCCGACATGGATCAAGACGTTGCCGCCAGTGGTTTTCGGGCCGATGATTTTGATCGGCGTTGAATCGTTGTAGTTTTCCGGAATCGTGATTTCGGTTTGGGATTGCGGGGCGGTTTGCAACCAGGTGTCCAAACTGGAGGCTTCTGTCATGGTGATTTCAGAATCAGTCGTCACTTTAACGCTGTCAGGTGCAATCACTGAAGCTTGGGCTTTGGTATCATCTTTGGCTTGTTTTAAATAGCGCGCTAAGGGGATCTTCGGCGTGTCTGGTAAGTGCAAGTCAGGCATTGGCGTCACCTGCTTTGAGGTGTTCGTAGCCGGTTTTCTCCAATTCTTTTGCGAGTTCGGCGCCACCAGTTTCAATAATTTCGCCGTCTTTCATGACATGGACGAAATCAGGCACAATGTAATCAAGTAAGCGTTGGTAGTGAGTGATCATCAAAGTCCCAAATTCTGGGGAGCGCATTTTGTTGACGCCATTGGCCACTATGCGCAAGGCATCGATATCTAGGCCTGAGTCGATTTCATCCAACAACCCGAACTTCGGCTTAATCATCATCATTTGCAAGATCTCGTTACGCTTTTTTTCACCACCAGAGAAACCTTGGTTCAAATAGCGATCCGCCATGTCTTCAGGCATTTTCAAAAAGTCCATGGTCGCATCGAGTTCTTTGAGGAACTTCATGATCGAGATTTGGTCATCTTCTGGCCGACGCGCATTGATCGCCGCGCGAATGAATTCGGCGTTCGTGACCCCAGCGATTTCTGCTGGATACTGCATGCCTAAGAACAACCCGGCGCGGGCGCGTTCATCGACGCCTTTATCCAAAATAGAAGTGCCATCAATGGTGATGTCGCCTTGGGTCACCAAGTACTTCGGGTTGCCCATGATGGTTTCGGCTAATGTTGATTTCCCGTTACCGTTTGGGCCCATCAAGGCGTGGATCTCACCAGTAGATACGGTTAAGTTGACCCCTTTGAGAATTTCTGGATGTTCTGGTTCTTCTTTAACTTTGACGTGTAGATCCGTGATCTTTAATGTGGTCACAACCGTCGCCTCCTATGTATTCTTTGGTTATGGTTTATTGTAAGATAATCGATTGCGCGCGGCAAATCGCCATTTTTGCAAAATTGTCATAATTCTTGTGGTAAAAAGCACTGGAAAGCCATTCGTAGCGCTTTCTTAGATGGCTAAAAAATTTGAAAATAATGTGAGATGTGACAAACCACAAGTTTTTACACGGATTCGCACAACTTTTTAACAGATAATGCCAATTTATTTTTGGGCCGATTCCCGCAACAACTGCGTAAATAATGCCCCAGCAACGCTTAATTGCCGATATGCGTATACTGCCGTTAAGGTGTTGGCGGCTATTTCCGTGGTGATCTCGATCAATTCGCCTGCCTCCAGCTGCGCTTGCACACAAAACTTCGGCAAAAACGCGACTCCTAAACCAGAAATCGCGGAGTTGCGAATCGCTTCGATACGCCACAATTCCATATTCGGTTGCAGGCGAATGCGCTTGGCGGCTAAATACGCGTTGAACAATTCCAAATACCGTGCATGCGGATCATTCATGAATTTTATGAGCGCCAAGGCTTCAAGCAGATCACCTTTGAACAACTTGGTGTCAGTTATGCTTTTCCTGATCGGCACAGCCGCTTTTATGCGCTGAATTTAGCGTAAACGCATCTGCCTGTGGTATGCTGAAAGCAATTGAAACCACAAGGAGTCGCCCATGTCTGTGAATACAATCTCCACTCTATTTACTGCCACCCTGCACCACTCAGAACTTTCGGAAAAACAACAAGCCGTGCTCACCGCCTGCTTGGAATTATTCTCGGAAAAAGGGTTTGAAAATACCTCAACCGCCGATATCGCCAAGCGGGCGCATGTGGCTGAAGGCACCGTGTACAAACATTTCCGAACTAAAGAAGAGATCTTAACTGCGATTTTAAAGCCAATGACGAATACGGTGGTAC
>CAKRHU010000375.1 GCA_934339215.1 uncultured Lacticaseibacillus sp. | reverse complement strand
TTTTGATACCATCGTCACCAACCCACCGATCCGCGCCGGCAAAGCCATCGTTTCGGCGATTTTAGCTGGGGCGTTTGACCACTTGAACCAAGGTGGCTCACTGTACGCTGTTTTGCAAAAGAAACAAGGTGCACCATCGGCTAAGAAGTTAATGGCAGAAACCTTCGGCAATGCCCAAATCGTGAAAAAAGATAAAGGCTATTACATCCTGCAAGCTACCAAAGCGTAAACTAAAACCGCGACTCGATCAAAACGAGCTGCGGTTATTTTAAATCCACGCTAAATTTGCGCACCCAAGGTTCACGCGCCTTGCACCAGCAGGTAACATAATACCAAGTCATCCATTTGCCGCAATGAAAAGCCGGTCGCTTGTTGGAATTTGTCCAAGCGATACTGCAAGGTGTTGCGGTGGATGTACAAGGCTTTGGCCGTGGCAGTCAAGTTACCTAAGTGTTCATACAAACTGACGATCACTGGCCGCATTTCCGCATCTTCAGTGATGGCATCGCGTAAGTTGCCTAATAGCGGGGAATCGCGCCGGGCTTTGCTGGTGTAATAAGCTAATGCGGAATTGGCCAAGCAAGCACAGCGGTCGTCACTGGCGGCAGCTAAGCGTTGTTCTTCAGCAAAAATTGCCGGCAATTGGGCATTGACGATCCAGAATTGGCCTAAGTAGCCACGTGTTTGCGTATCAAAGTCTGGGTCCAAGGTGTCTAAAATCGACAACAAGCCGGACTGGTCTAACGGGGTAGTGGTTTGTGGTTCAACCACTACGGCATGTGTTGGCGTCAACCAAAAGCCAGTCACGTCGCCAGAAAATAAACTCAACAAGGCATCCAACCATAACGCTGGTTGGGTTGGTGCAGCGCTGGTGTTGAATTGCACCAAGCGCACCACGCCGTTAGCAGGAATGGAGCCTGAACCGACCAGAAATTGGGCCCAAGGGTTGCGGCTGGCAGGCTGTGGGGCGAGC
This sequence comes from uncultured Lacticaseibacillus sp., assembly GCA_934339215.1. GTDB lineage: Bacteria > Bacillota > Bacilli > Lactobacillales > Lactobacillaceae > Lacticaseibacillus. The sequence continues at coordinate 1,256 of CAKRHU010000375.1, read as the reverse complement.
GTTTTTAATAACGCCACTTCGCGCTCACTGAGGTCACCGGCGACTGCTAGCGGCATGCCATCGACGACGAGTTCGTAGGCGCCGGCAGGAAATGGCGGGGTATGATACACTGTAAAATATTGTTCGAGAACTGATTGTAGTGAGGCCATAAGCTTACTCCTTGTGAATCGCTTACAATCATCATAACACGTTTTGAATTGAGATGTGGGGAGGTCTAACACATGACAGATTATATGCAAGAAGCGTTACTTGAAGCACATGATGCGATGATCATCGGCGAAGTGCCCATCGGTGCCGTGGTGGTGCATGAGGGCAAAATCATCGGCCGCGGCCATAATTTGCGTGAGCACAGTCAAGATTCAACGCTACATGCTGAAGTCCTCGCCATTCAAGAAGCCTGCATGACGCTTGGTTCTTGGCGTTTGGAAGATTGCGATTTGTATGTGACGCTTGAGCCTTGCCCGATGTGTGCTGGTGCGATGATCAACAGTCGCATTCGCACCTGTTATTATGGCGCCAAAGATCCTAAAGCTGGCGTGGCGGGATCGCTGGGTAATTTATTAGAAGATACGCGCTTCAATCATCAAGTTAAAGTCGTATCTGGTATTGATGAAGAACAAGCAGCTCAATTGTTAAAATCATTTTTTCAAGCAATCCGCAAAACACGCAAAGCCGCTAAACTGGCCAAGAAACAAGCACAAAAAGCTTAACGTGTTTTGGCCATGATCACAGTAGTTACTGGGATACCATTGGCGAGGCGTTCGTTCACAGGCGACCTTCTTCATGCATGCTGAGGTGTGATAACACGTTACCTGATGCTGGATTGTGGGCGTCATAACGCCCTTCAACGCGCAATAACTTTAATGTATCGAAACAAAAGGCCATTAACGCTTCCGCAGCTTCAGTCGCATATCCGTGATGCCGATAGTGTTTATCTAAGAAATACCCGATTTCGGCACTACAATCAGTCCAGTGCAAGTCCATGGCGTCGATGGGTTGTTCGTTTAACGTAATCGTGAATTTCCCTAAAGGCTGACCGATCCAATAAGTGGCCAAGGCTTCAAGCGTTGCTTCTTTGTCAGCGTAGCGAATGGTGAAGCGATTGTTTTCTGAGTCACTGCCAACGCGCAAGAACATGGCGGCATCATTTAAGCGGACTGGGCGTAACGTCAATCGGGGTGTGGTCAAAGTTTGGTGTTGCAAAAGTTTCGTTTCGATCGACAAAATGTGGGCCTTCTTTCTAGATTGTTGTCAGT
>CAKRHU010000374.1 GCA_934339215.1 uncultured Lacticaseibacillus sp. | reverse complement strand
TCCATGTGTTTCAATTCGGCTTTGTAGTGCGGCATTGGCTTTGGGATATTGGATGTCTAAGCCATTGGCGATCACCGCAATCGTCGGCAGTTTGTGTGCCAAAGCAAACTCATGGGCGTAGGCGTCTGCACCTTGAGCCAAGCCAGATACGATCGTCACTGCTTTCCATTGGTGGCCAATTTTGTTGAGGACATTCGGGGTATAATCCGTTGCATTGCGCGCACCGACGATTGCCAAACTTAGGGTTTTGAGTAGCTTAATATTACCCCGATAAAATAACACGGTCGGCGGTTCAAAACTTTCTTTCAGCCGGTCCGGATATTCAGGATCTAAGCACGTGATGAACTGGAGTTTTCGATATTGTTCACGCGCTAAAGCTTTCATATCTTCGTCAGTATATACGGTATATAATTCTGAGCTTAGCTGCATCGGCTCAAGCTCATCAGTACCAGCGTGCATGTGCAATTCATCGTAGGCTAAATTTTGTGTTTTGAAGCCCTTGGTATAGGTGGCCAAGTGCCACAAAAATAAAAAATCACGTATTTGCATGGTCACACCTCCTGACCATACCATACGTGATTTTTGTGAATTTTAAAATTTTGCGGCTTCGCGCACAGGAGAAAAGCTCATGCGGTGAATTGGCGAAACGCCGCACTCTCTTAGGCCGGCAAGGTGTTTGGCCGTGCCATAGCCCATGTTGTCAGCCAGATCATATCCAGGATAAACGCGGTCATACATCACCATCAAACGATCCCGCACGACTTTGGCGACGATGGACGCCGCCGCAATGGAAATCGAGTTGGCATCCCCGTGAATCAGCTTGCGCTGGGGGATGTTGGTCGGCACGGTCATCGCATCGACCAATAAGTAATCAGGTTGCACTCTGAGGCTGGCAACTGCGCGGCCCATCGCTAGTTCCGTGGCGTGATAAATATTTTCCCGATCGATTTCATGATTGTCGGCCACGCCGAGACTGACGGCTAACGCTTCATGCATGATCTGAGGAAATAAAGCTTCACGTTTGGGGGCGGAAAGTTGCTTAGAATCATTAACATCCAAATCAAAATCTTGCGGCAATACCACTGCGGCAGTCACCACTGGCCCAGCTAACGGTCCCCGTCCAACTTCATCGATCCCCGCAATGCGCGGATACTGCGCCCAAAGCTTGCGTTCGTAACGCGTGCGGTAGTTCAGCGCTAAAGCCTCTGCTTCAGCCTTAGCTTGACGGTTTTGATATTGTTCGAGGAGCTTTTGCGCACCCACGCGAGGGTCTTGGGCCAATTCAGTCAGTAACGCATCGTCAACCTGATCAGCTTTCAGTAATGCGCGCAGTTCACTAAGCGTTTGCGTCATTTTCTGCCTCTGGCTTTTCTAAGGTGTAACGCCCAAATTTTCCTTGCCGCGCGTCAAAAATGATCCGTTCTGCCATGCGGTTGTAGTTATCCGCAAAGCCGTTCTTCTTGGCGAGGTGGATCATCAAATCAGCGTCAGACAGCGCCAAATCATCCGCGTTTAACCCATAAGCGCGGCGGAAGCTTTCCGTATAATTTTCGCGGAAAAATTGCAAGCCGTACATGCCGACGATGTCTTCTTGATAAACGGAGTCAGCGATGGCGCCAGTCAAAGCGAGCTTCTTGCCGATCATTTCGTCTTCAAACTTCGGCCATAAGATCCCAGGCGTGTCGAGCAACTGGAAGGTTTCATCAGCCTTAAGCCATTGTTGGTTCTTGGTCACACCTGGGCGATTGCCAGTGACAGCCACGTTTTTTTTGATCAAACGGTTTAAAATTGTGGACTTGCCGACGTTAGGGATCCCGATACACATCGCGCGAATCGATGGGTTTTTAATGCCGCGAGATTTTTGCTTGGCGATTTTGGCCGCCATTAACTTCTTGGCCAATTGCGGGATCTGGTTGAGGCGCTTAGCATGTTGGGCATCGATGGCGATAGCTTCATAGCCTTGCCCTTTGTAGTAGGCGACCCACTGCTTGGTGATTTCAGGATCAGCGAGATCTTGCTTGTTCAACACCATGATGCGCGGTTTTTGGCCGACAATTTGATTCATCATCGGGTTACGCGAGGCTTCAGGCGTGCGCGCATCAACGATTTCTAACACGACATCGACTTGTTTGAGTTTTTCTTGGACTTGATTGCGGGCTTTTGCCATATGTCCTGGGAACCAGTTAATAGCCAATTTGATTTCTCCTTAGGTATCTTGCTCATGAAAAGGCGGCT
>CAKRHU010000373.1 GCA_934339215.1 uncultured Lacticaseibacillus sp. | reverse complement strand
CGGCCACGCCTGATAACAATTCATCCCCAGTCAAATGGCCATAATGATCATTGACTTGCTTAAAGTGGTCGATGTCGATCACGGCCATTGTCAATGGTTTAGCTTGGGCTTGGGCGACATCAAATACCCGAGGCGCAGTGGTTTGATAAAGTGATGCCGACAGCGTATCGGTTAAGGCGTCATAATGCGCCAATTGGGCATTGGCACGGTTGCGTTGATCTTCCACGTGGCGATTATGCATGAAGATCCCCGTGGCACAAGCCATCGCCACATACATCATAATCCCTTCTAAACGAATGCCCAAACTCACGTGAACACCCAGTGACAGTTCAGGGAGCAAAGTCCAAAAAACCACGCCTAAATAAGCAAACAACCCAATGTGTCGCCCCGGACGATAACGGATCTGATCGCGATAACGCCAAATCAAAATCACTGCGATCGCTAAGCAGATCAGTGATGTCGCAAATTGCCACCGCGTAAAATCAGGGCGATAATGGTCACACCAAATCACGAGTAACCCCATGATGCGACCACCAAACTCCCACCATGAAGCAGAGCGATCCAATAGCGTAAACGTCAATAAGAATAGGCCAATATTGTAAAACATGATACTGTTGGTGTACATGACGACGCCGGCAAAATGAAAGCCCAACCCTAATAATAAAACCAACACCAAAATACCACCACGCAAGACTAGAAATTGCGGATGGTCATCATGTTCGAAATCAAATACAGCATGCCAAGTGCGACGATAATAGCTGACAAACCCGACGGCCAACATTAAGACGATCACCAATTGCAAGATGAATAGCCACGCTGGTAGTGGCGCGGTCACGCCAAAAGTGTTTTGTGGTTCCATGTGCGCACTCCCCCCAGACTGCGTGCATTGCATATACAGTTTAATTATCACCCATTTTCGCTTGAATCTCAATACTTTTATCAGCAGACAGGTTAACTGAAAGCGTCAACATAAATTAAATATATTTTTATTCATATCGGTAATGCGATATTATTCTTTCAATTAATGCCTTTCCGACACAAAAAAACAGGACCTAAACGAGCATCCTGCACAAATTAGCCATTCATTTTATCGCGATTGGTCCGGGCGACGACTTGCGGCAACACCGGCGTTCCAAAGCATTCCCCGCTACCAGCCACTGCCCCAAGCACACGCGCCTGTGATGCCTGCGCTTTTGTGTCAACATGATGGGCCCACAGCGGCACGTTAGCCCTTTTGGCGGCGTCAGCGATGGCTTGTTGATGACTGGATGGATCTTGTTGCAAGTCCACGATCAGCGCCGAAAGCACTGGCACACACCCTTGCCAATTACTGTGCGCACTAGGATGCAGACCTAAGCTGATATGATGTTGGGCAAAACGTTGGGCCGAATCAACCACTAAGGCGACGGGTGGGGTTTGAGTCAACACTAACTGTAACGTATCGACGGAATCTGTGTCCGCTAGCCACTCACAAAGTTGCGGAAATAATCTGGGATCTTCAAATTGAGCCGCTGAAACCTCCAAGGCGACTTGTCGCAATTGCGTTTTAACGCTGGCGACTTTAAGAAAACGCAACGCTTCAGAAATCGCCATATGCCATTGGTCTGCACGTTGCCAAGCTTGAGCTTGTTCGGCCCAATAGCGCGCCGATAAACCCACACACATGGGCCGCAGATTTGATAGCGCTAGCACCGATTGGGTATATTCGACAAAAAAATGGCTGACTGTCAAACGATCATGACGCCAAAGGGTGCGCCCGTTGACCGTCAACGTATCGCGGCCGCGGGCTTTGGAACGATATAAATTGGTATCACAACGCGCATATAAGGTATCAAAATCGACATCTTCAACGCGTTGATTAGCCATCCCCATTGAAATCGTGACATCGATCAGGTGATCGAAAACCCGCAGTGGCGCTTTGCGCATCGCTTGGCGACAAGCGATCGCCAAATCTTCAGCATCTGCTAAGGTGACGTGAGCTAATAAAACAGTGAATTCTTCCCCACCAGTCCGATAGATCCGTGCACCATGTGGTTTTAAAACCGCCTCCAAGCGGTGCAAACACGCGATCAATACTGCATCTCCCACTGGATGACCATAGTGATCATTGATTCGCTTGAAATAATCGATATCCAACATCAACACGATCAATGACTGAGCGTGTTTTTGGGCATGGGCAAACGCTCGGCCAGCATTTTGGCGAAATAAGCCGAAACTGGCGGCATAGGTCAACGG
>CAKRHU010000372.1 GCA_934339215.1 uncultured Lacticaseibacillus sp. | reverse complement strand
GTTTAGCGGGCACTGCCGCCCAACGCGTTGTGGTACGGGTGACCTGCGCTAAGCCACTCACTCCTCCTGGAATTCGAACATATCATAACGCGTTTCGTTTTCCGTGACAAGACCATTGGCTATAAACGTTTTTAATAAAAATTATGCACAAAAATAGCCGAGACCGAGATCTCGACTACTTGTCATTACGCTTCAACCTTTAAATCGGTATCTTGTAAGGATTGAATGTAATCAAACACACTTTGTCCCGCTTGGCCGCCATCACCAACCGCTGTGGTGATTTGACGCAACTTCTTGGCCCGAACATCCCCGATGGCAAAAATGCCAGGAACGCGAGTGGCCATCAATTCATCTGTTGGGATCCAGCCGTTTTCATCTAAGATGTCGACGTCTTTGAAGGAATCGGTCAAAGGCATGATGCCGACATAGATAAACACACCAGAAGCCGGGATCACGTGAGACTCGCCGGTGACTTTATCCGTGTAGCGCACACCGGTGACTTTGTTATCATCACCGAGGATCTCTTCGGTATTGGCATTCCACACGAAGCTGATCTTGTCATTAGCAAAGGCGCGGTCTTGCAAGATTTTTTGGGCGCGCAAGGAATCGCGACGGTGCACGATGGTCACATGACTTGCTAAGCCAGCCAAGTACGTGCCTTCTTCAATGGCCGAATCGCCACCGCCGATGACAACGACTTCACGATTCTTGAAAAAGGCGCCATCACATACGGCACAGTATGAAACCCCCCGGCCGGAGAATTCTTCTTCGCCAGGGATCCCCAACTTACGGTGTTCAGCCCCAGTAGCAATGATCACAGCCTTGGCCGTATAAGTGCCATCGTCGGTTTCGACAATTTTGGTGTCGCCATCAGTTTTTAAACTGGTGACATTGCCGTATGCATATTCAGCGCCGAATTGGGTGGCACCATCATACATTTGTTGACCGAGGTCTGGGCCTAACACCGACTTGAAGCCGGGGTAGTTTTCGATGGCGGCGGTGTTGTTCATTTGACCGCCATAAATCCCGCGATCTAACATCAACACACTTAAATTGGCGCGCGATGCGTAAAGCCCTGCCGTCATCCCACCGGGGCCGGCACCGATCACGATCACATCATAAGATTTCGCCATAACGTCTTACCTCCGCTTTCTTTTCGTAAGCTAATTGTAACGCACACAATTGTTTAAATCAACCACTTACTTTGCGACATGAAAATCGAATTCTGGTTTGCCCGCACGCTTCATTAAATCAGCGATGACTTCTTTGATCGGCGCATCTTCATACAAGACATGGTAAATCGCAGAAGAAATCGGCATTTCCACGCCTAAATCACCGGCGAGTTCGTGCACAACTTTCGCAGTCGAGTAGCCTTCAACAACCATCCCCATGTTATCGAGCACTGCTTTAACTGTTTGGCCTTGACCTAAGCCATTGCCGGCCCGCCAGTTACGCGAATGCACGGACGTACACGTGACGATCAAATCGCCGACCCCAGACAAACCGATAAAAGTCATTGGGTCAGCGCCGAGCTTCACGCCTAAACGGGTAATTTCGGCTAAGCCCCGCGTCATCAAAGCTGCTTTGGTATTATCACCATAACCTAAACCGTGTAAAGCACCGGCACCGATCGCGATGACGTTTTTCAAGGCGGCGCCGAGTTCTACGCCGATCACATCTTGGTTGGTGTACAAGCGGAAGTAATCGTTCATGAATAACTTTTGAATCGCAGTGGCCGCAGCGAGGCTCTTAGAAGCTGCCGCTAACGTCGTGATATCTTTAGTCGCCACGTCTTCTGCATGACTTGGACCAGAAATCACCACAATGCCTGAATGTAAGGACTCTGGCAGAACGTCTTCCAGTACTTGAGAGACGCGTTCTTTGGTGCCGCGTTCCAAGCCTTTGGCCGCATGGGCAATGATCGGCTTTGACCCACTGGCTTCAAGTAATGGCTTCACTTGTTCTGCGACAGAACGTACGGCATTCGTTGGGACGACGAACAAAATCACATCGGCATTATCAACGGCTTCTTTCAAATCTGCCGTTGCGTGCAAAGCAACGTGCAACTTGAAGTCGCCAAGATAATGGGCGTTGGTGTGCTGTTCATTGATTTCTGGAATCTGTTTAGGATCATGCGTCCACAAGGCGACGTCATGCCCATTTTCAACCAGCAAGTTGGCTAAAACGGAACCCCAAGAACCGGCACCGAGTACTGCAATTTTTTTACTCAAGAATCTCTTTCTCCTTATTGATTGACCTTTG
>CAKRHU010000371.1 GCA_934339215.1 uncultured Lacticaseibacillus sp. | reverse complement strand
AAGCCGATACGACCCATACCAGAATCAACCGCTAAATGAATTTTTAATGCTGGCGCATCTGGTGTCGCTGCCAACGCGCGATCGGCTTGTTGCATCCACTCCTGATCCCCAACGGGCAAGGCAATATCATGGACAGCCGCGATTGGCGCCATTTCCGGTGGCACAATGCCTAATACCAAAATCGGCAAGGTGAAATGCGCCGCACGTAAAGCCAAGCCTTCTTCTAATACCGCCACACAAAAACCGCTAGCCCCAGCCTCCTGCGCAATTGTTGCGACATTCAACAAGCCATGCCCATAAGCGTCGGCTTTTACCACGGCAAACAGCCGGGTTTTATCATCTAATCGAGCGAGAGCTGCTTGAATGTTGTGCGTAATTGCTTGTTTTGATACCAGCACCTTCGTCGGGCGCAGGTCTGCTGTGACCATGGTCATTGGGTTACCTCCAAAATTACTTCTGTCATCACAAGCGCATCAGTATGTGAAATCGATACATGCGCGATGCCGTCAAAAGGATGTTTGGTGATTACAGGTTTGCCGCGCTCATTGTCAAGGCATTCGACGTCTTGTAAGCCCACCTCACCTAAACCGGTGCCGTAAGCTTTCGCATAAGCTTCCTTCACCGAAAAGCGGCCAGCTAAATATTCAGCGGCGCGCTTGCCGGCAAAACTGTTGAATTTCATCAATTCTGCTGGGGTGAGAATTTTTTCAGCAAAATCGGCGCGCTTTGCTTGGGCTTTTTGAATCCGGGCGATTTCTGTGATGTCGACGCCTAGGCCATAGATCATAAGGCTTCCTCCTGTTTAATCACATTGTATCATTATAGCCCCGATTTACCGAAAATATTGCCTTGCGACCATGAAACCTTATCATGCCGACGTGACGTTTCAAGGCGTTAAGCAAATTAAAAAATCGACCAGGCTGGCTGATCGATTCTGAGTTGGCTAGGGTTTCTGCATCGCTTTGACAAATGACGCTTTACCTTGTTTCCAGGCATTGCGGAGACGTTGAAAAAAGCCTTTTGGTGCGGGCTCGCTCCATGGATAGATACCTTTTTTCATGTTTTCTTGATTTTCCAGATAACGTTCCATGCTCAAAGGTCGATCACCGGATAACGCCCGTAACTCATTAATTGCATTTAAATTGTCTTCAACTGTATAAGGATATTTCGCCATTTCCTCAAAATGTGCTTTCATACTTTCTCGACTGTTTACCCATGATTCAGTTGCCATTTGTTCCCTCCATCTATCTTTGATGAGTCACTTCTAGAAGTTGCTGTAATTGTCTAATACCATTCATTGACGACGTATCCAGAATTTCAATAATGGCTTGTTTCATTTCTGGATCAAGCAAGACCCGTTCAACCTCTGAGGCAAAAGTACTTAGCGCATCGTCAACATAGAGATAATCCTCATGGCTTAACAAATAACCATACGGATCTAACCAATGCATCAATTCGACAAGATCAGTGCCTTTTGATAAAGCAACAGTCATCTGGTCTAATTTTGCCTGCGCAACTCCGCGTTGTCTCATTGCATCAATCAATTCAGCACCTTCTTGCAGTTGCTTGGTCACCAATAACACTTTCTCCCGCACATCACCAGGATAGCTGATCATCAATTCATGCGTGCGTTTGATCTTATTGGCTTGGACATCTTGAGCTCGCACATCAGTATTGCGACGATAAGTGAAGCTTGCGATCATCAAAGATACCGCTGCGATCACGGTTCCCAGCACGCCTAGCAATTCTTTGAAGTCTACCCACCAAACCTCTTGATCAAGCCGAGTGAGTGTCATGACTAGTCTCATTTTAACAGCTCCTTTTGCGCGTGACAAATTTCCCCACACTAATAAATTACGCAAAAGGCACCACGTTTGATACAAAGCGAAAAATATTTATTTAATTATGGCAATGCAAAAAATCCCACGATCACAATGATCGCAGGGCTTTCGTTAAATCAGATTAGTCTTTTTTGTAGCTACGTTTGCCGGAGAAGTCGCGGCCTTTGCCACCTTCACGGCGTTGGCGATCGTAACCGCCTTTGTTGCCGCCATCGCGATGACCACGGTAACCACCGTTTGAGCGGTGATCGCCATTGCCACGATGATCGCTGGAGTTAGAGCGACGGCCCTTGTAGCCGCCCCGATAACCGCCGCCACCATTACGGTGACCACCACGGTTAGGCAATGGACGTTCTGGGGTGATCTTAACGGGCACAGTGGAAGCATCATCTGGGGAGATGGCTTTCAAGTAAGCAGAAACCAATTG
>CAKRHU010000370.1 GCA_934339215.1 uncultured Lacticaseibacillus sp. | reverse complement strand
GGCTTTGGCGTACTTCAACAAAATCTGGTTATAAGCATCGATCCATTCAAAGTTCCCATGCTCTGGATACGCCGCATGAATCAAATCATATAAAACTTGCTCGTCTTTTTCCATTGTGACCCCTCCAAATTGAATCGTACCCACAGTGTATGCTTGATATCGAATACTGTCGAGGAAAGTGACGAAAGTGTTAGATGCATTAAAAAAAAGCCCACCGAAGAAAAAATCGGTGAGCTCAGGCGATGCGATTAGTCGTTCAACGTAAATTGTAACGCCATGCGTGGTGCGGATAATTTGACCATTTCACCTAACAAGTGCGTAGCTTGCTTCAAAGCTGCGTCAGCCATTTTTTGGTTGATGTCAGTTAAGTAAGCTGGCAAGTTTTGTTGATTAGCGGCGGCAGCGTCAGCCTCGTGTTGCAACTTGCGGCATTGGGCGACAGAATTTTCTTCGAACAAGTCTTCTTGATCTTGGAATAAGTCGAAATCGTAATCGCCGAATGTTGCCAGCAGGTAGGTCAACCAGTACATGTTTGCAGGATCAAATTCTGTGGTGGTATCGCGATAAGCGGCCGGTGTGTCTTCAACATTGGCATAAAATGGCACCACCGCGTTAAAGGTATTTGGCCCAAAGGCTAACCAGTGCACGCCTTTCAAGGCATCAGGAACGTCTGGACGAATTTGCAAAATGTGCAATTCTTGGTTCCGGTTGATGCCGATCGGCCGAAATTGCTTCTTTTGCGCTTCAGTGCCGGTACCATACACATCATATGGGGTGTTTTGGTAGTGAGAAGACTCGATGAACTTGACATCTTCAATGGAAATCAAACGATTGGCGTGGCAGATAAATGGCAAGTCTTGATCGATTGGGGATTGTTCCACGTCTGGGGTGAGATACTTTTGACCAAACCATGCGCGCGGGTTGTTGTAGCGGGTATCTTTTGGTGTGGCAGAACCAAAGATGTGGCGTAAGTTGTAACCTTTGCGATCAGGGTTCAAATGATTTTGATCGATCAAATCCCTTAAATCCGCTGAGCACATGGTGTCATCGGAATCAAAGTCAAACCAGTCGATGTTGAACCGGTTTGGCGCGATCACATACGCGTCGTCTGGAATGCGCACTGCCGCCCAGTGATGGCCGCCAATAGTATCAAAATACCAAACTTCATCAACGTCTGAAAAGGCGATCCCATTAGTTTCATACGTCCCATATTTTTCATGCAAGGCGCCTAAACGGGCAACCCCTTCGCGGGCGGAGTGAATGTAAGGTAAGGTGATGGCAGTGATATCTTCTTCACCTAAGCCATCTTTGACCAATGGATCCAAGCCTAAAATACGGGAGTTGGTCGTAGTGGTTTCAGTGGCAGTCATGGCGACGTTGGCGCTGTTGATGCCAGCTGCGGCCCAAATGCCGTGTTCTTTTTCAACATCAGGCGTTGAAGTGTAGCGCATTGGGTCGTCTGGTAATTCGATGTGGAATTGTGATAACTTCGCTTGGTAGTGGCGAGGTTGATCTTTAGGCTTCACCAAAACAAATTTTTCAAAGTTTAAGGGCGCAAAGCCATCTTCGTTGCGGGCAATCATGGTGGAGCCGTCGATGGAAGCTTTTTTGCCGACTAATACTGTGGTACAAGAACCGTGATGATATTCAGTCAATTCAGGTCATCCCTTTGTATAAGATGGGTCTATTATAGTCCTTTGAATGACGGCGCAAAAGTCGGCAGTGGCGCAAATTCTGATTGCGGGCTATAATAACCCTAATGAAATGGAGGACGACATGATGGATGAAATCTTTAAAGATCGCGCACTAGAGGCGCTGGAGCAAGTGATCGACCCGGAACTTGGCGTGGATGTCGTCGACCTCGGTTTAATTTATGATGTCGCCATTGATAACGGCGTCTGCACGGTGACCATGACGTTGACGATCATGGGCTGTCCATTGTCTGACATGTTATCTGAAGACATCGATAGCGTCTTGTCGCGCATGCCAGAAGTCAACGAAGTGAAAATCAACTTAGTATGGGAACCTGCCTGGTCTGTGGATAACTTATCCCGCCAAGCCAAAATTATGCTAGGCATCCACTAAACATAATGATTGCAAATGTTCCGGCCAAAAAAAAGGTTCAGGCTATTTTTTGGCAAACGCTGTCCGGCAGCGTAAGTGTTTCATGCCCGCCATCAGGTGTCAGTGGTCTATCTCCGTTTCAGTGATTTGAAATTGGGACTCCAGCTGGCCACCGGTACGTGGAGAGGGTCCTCGCCGGAGCTAGCCGA
>CAKRHU010000369.1 GCA_934339215.1 uncultured Lacticaseibacillus sp. | reverse complement strand
GAACCAACCCACAGACAATTGCTTGCGATAAGCGGCTTGTTGCGTTGAGACAAGGCTTTGAAAAAGGAGAAGTTGCGGGGCGACTTGTGTATCAAACACTCGTTGGAGCTTGGCGTGTTGGCGCTTGTGCACCCAAAGCAACACGATGACGATAAGTACTGCAATCGTGATAAAAATGCTCACGCCGATAGTATCGCGAATTTTTTGCGCGTGATCGGCAGCTTTTTGGGCTTTGATCTGTGCCGGTGTCGCAATATCTGATTTGTGTTTGACCAGCCAATCGCCGAGGTTGACCATGATCAGCTGCATTGCACTATCGTAATGTTGCCCTCGCAAATAGGTTTTAACCGGATCAGTGATAATGTGGTCCATCGCGCCATCTGGCAACGCCGCTTCTAAGCCATAGCCGACTTCTAAGGCGTATTTTTTATCTTTTAAGGCCAGCACAAAATATAAGCCATTGTCCCAACCTTTCTGCCCGATACCGAGTTGTTCGAAGCGTTTGACTTTAAACTTGTCGATATCTTGGCCATTGGGAATGCGATCATATACTTCCACCGATAGCGTCGGCTTGCCAGGCAACGTGCCTAGCGTTTGATTGATGGTTTCGGCATCTTTAAGGGTCATTTCTGACAACGTATGGGTGTGATCATTTAAATATTGATTTTCTTGGGCATGCACAGGGGTCACCCAAGCCAAGACCATGCCTAAAAATAGCAGTAACCCTAACCAACTGTGATGATGTTTCATGTCGCCACCTCCACTTGAATTATCTCAAATTAGCGTTGATAAAGCACCTTAATTAAATGGAAAGGCCATCATGAACGTGGCATAATCATTTTGATGGGTCACAAGGGTGAGCAGGAGAAAAATCATGGGTAATCAATATTATGGCGCGAGTGACTTTAAAGCAATTCATGGATTTTTTGCGAACTAAACCAATTTTTCTGGGTATAGTAGTCGGCGGGAATACTGGTGGTGGCAACTGAGTTCAACCTTAGTGATGACAGTCGTTGGCTTTGGATTGAGCTTGGTGATGTTTGGTTCATGGGACAATTTAATGCGCGGCAACTCCGGCGAAATGAACATGTTACAAGTCACAGCGATGGTGTTTGGCGGCGTCCTTGCTGGTGTTTTCTTGGTGGCGACGTTGATTCCGCATGTCGCTTTAAGTGTGCGGCGCTTTCGCGATGCCGGGGTATATTGGGGTTGGAATATTTTATTGGAAAGTGTGATCGTGTTGTCGCGCTTTGTTCCCTTGCCAATTGCTGACCGCTGGTTGAATGGGGTCACATTAGCTTGTTTGGCAATCGATGTGGTGATCTGCTGTTTGCCCAGCCACAAACCCAAGTCCTTTAAAACGCACGGGATCAAAATGGCAAACGTTCAGCGCTTACAAAACGCACTTGCCATTGTCTTGATTTTATTGACGATTTTAATGATCATCGCGCACTGGTATTGGTTGATTCCAATTTTACTGGTGGCAAATTTCGTCAGTACGACAGCGACAGGGGCCTTTGTGCGCGAAGCTCGCAACCGTGCCGGAAAAATCTGGTCATTGGCCAAGCAACTTGAATTATCAGCTGAAGATTTACAACAAATGACGCAGGCATACACTGTCCAAAACTGGCAAGATTCTCAGCCTTCACATTTAGTGTTTGTCCCTGATCCAGTAATTGCTTGGAATTTGATCGACATCTTGGAAAAGCAACTCACGACTTTGACACAAGACCTTTCCTCATTGACCAAACCTTGACCATGCAAAAAGCGCCCACCTCAATGATTTTCGAGATGGGCGCTTCATTTGGTTTTAGTTCAACAAGCCGGTGACTTTATCCCATAAGCTGGCAAAGAAATTTCCAATGGCATCGAGGATCTTTTGCAACAAGTTGCGATTTTCTTGCGTGTCTAAGCCTTTGAGCTTGGAAAACAAGTTCTTGGCACTTGATTGGATCGAGCTAGCCAACTTTGAGGCTTGAGCTTTGAAATCGCTGGACTTCAAGGCGCCAGAGTTTTGAATCTTGACCATCAAGTTGATGATTTGGGTGCGTTGATTGTTGTTGATGATGTTGGTCAAGTTATTGGCTTTTAACTGCGAGTCGACGATGTTGCCAATGGTGTTTTGCGACAAGGTTTGCTCACCAGAATTGGATTGCGTCGCCATGTCTTTTTTCATGCCGGCAACCGCATTATTGAGCTGTTTATCCGTGTAGCCATCTTTGCCTTTGTTAGCGTCGGTGATGCCAGACAAGGTGTTGACTTCGGTTTGCGCCGC
>CAKRHU010000368.1 GCA_934339215.1 uncultured Lacticaseibacillus sp. | reverse complement strand
TGATGGCATAGATCTGACGGGTGAAGCTGACACATAAAATATCCAAGATGATCGGTGGCAGAAACGATACCGGTTGCGCAACTGCCGCATTGCCGCGCAAGAATTTAAAGCGAATGATCTGCATGAAATCATCGTTGGGATGCAACACCACATTGATCCGCTGATAAATCGACGTCGCACAACCGATACACATGATCCCGATCAAGTCTAACGCCACTCGCACCGGCAAGGGTAAGGCGACTAATGGCGTCATTTTAATCAGATCGGCAAAACCTGAGACTAAAAATGAAAATGGGATCATATAAATGAAGTTGCCAGCGATCCGCCGCCAATCCAAATGTCCTAACACCGCGGCATTAAACAAAACCACAGCGACGCCTTCAATTAACAAAATCGTCAACAAGCTCGCAGAAAACGCATGACTCATGTTCACCGCACTAGTGGTCCACAAAGCACTGCCGAGGTTCATCGCCACGGTCATCCCGTTACCAAAACCATTGAGCATTAACGACACACAAAACATGCCCACTAATTGCGCTGAGGTTTGATCATCTACTGTATGTTGCATGCATTCATCTTCTTAGATTGCTAAATAATCGGCTAAATAATCAGCCATGCCAGAATTTTCATTGTCATACGCGGTCACAGCATCTGCCATTTGCAAAATTTCTGGTCGGGCATTTTTCATCGCAACACCGGTGCCAGCATATTCGATCAGATCCAAATCATTCATGTCATCGCCAAACGCCACGACGTCTTGTTGCGCTATACCGTAAAGTCCTGCAACATAAGCAACCGCTTGTGATTTGCTGGTATGCCCTGCAGTGACTTCAAGGGCCGTATGTTCCCCACTCCAAGCACCCCAAGTTTTCGGCGTGAGGCTTGGAAAATGGTGGTGCACCGCTTGTTGCAGTGCTGACAAGGTGTGTTCGCGGATAAACATCGTGACAGAAATCGGTGCTTGCTTCAAACCGCTTTCATCAAACAGTTTTTCCGGCGCCGGCAGATCTGGCAAAAATGGCATGTCCACATACCCATGATCAGCTAACAACAATTGTTTGCCTTCTGCCACCATCAACTCGATATCAAATTGTGTTTTCAACGCTTTCAAGGATAAAGCCGTTTGCGTGGTCAAGGCCGTTTGGCGCTCGTTGGCCCAATGTTGATGCGGCTTATGAATCAAGGCGCCGTTAAAGTTGACCATCGGACTAGTTAAGCCCAGCTCATCATAGAAATGTTCTGAAATTGAATCTGGCCGGCCGGTGGCAATCACCACCAAGTGCCCTGCTTTTTGGGCAGCTTTTAACGTTGCGATAGTTTGGGCACTTAACGCACCGGCAAGATTTAAGGTGGTGCCATCTAGATCTAAGGCGATCAGTTTTTGATTCATTGATAGGTTTCCTCACGTCTAATAGTTGTGTGATCATTCTAACTCATTGTACTTCAACTTAGTAAATTTTCAGTCAAGCAAGCAGTCCTTTGGATAATGCTCTTGCAAATAAGCTTCAATGACCGTCTGCATGCGTGCCACTGAAGGGGACTTTTGCGTCGTGGGGTTCATCACCAAACATAACGTCCGCTCGAATGGTTCAGAAAAGGAATAAGTGTTCACATCCCCAACCAGCTTCTTTAACGCCAGCTTTGGCAACACCCCTAAGCCCAGGCCTGCTTCCACCATCGAGAGAATCGATTGGTCATCCAAGGAATAATGCAACGAATTCGTCGACACATTATAGCGATCTAGCGCCTTTTTGGTGTCACGGTCATAATCGGCTTGCTGCAAAATAAAGTTCTGATGCGCCATATCGCGATCCGTCATAAAGGTCCCATTAGCTGGCGTATAGGCCCGTGGTGTGATGCAATAAATCGGGTCTTTCAACAACGGGATCGCGATCAATTGCTTGGCCACTGGCATCAAGGAAAAGCCGATGTCGATGGTGCCGACCCGCACTTGTTCGGCAATTTCGTTGAAGCTCGCTTGTACCAGAGACACGGCAATTTTGGGATATTGCTTTTTAAAACGCAAAATAATTTCTGGCAGCCAATTGTTGGACACAGACGAAAACGCACCGATGCGAATGCGACCAGTATTGATGCCGTTGATGTTATCAGCGATTTGAACCAGTTGATCTTCCAAGTTCAAAATCGACTGGATCGTCGGTAAAATTGCGGTGCCATCTGGCGTCAATTCCACCCCGGTGCGATTGCGAATGAATAAGGGAAAGCCGAGATCACTTTCCAATTGTGAGACACTATGAGATACCGCACTCGGCGTCAC
>CAKRHU010000367.1 GCA_934339215.1 uncultured Lacticaseibacillus sp. | reverse complement strand
GATTTTTCAAAGTCTGGGCTTTGCATTAAGTTGGGGATGTTGGTGGAGCCTAAGTTACACGAAACATCGGTGCCTAACACGTCATATTCTTGGCGGTTGTTCAACACGCTTGGCGTTTGCACTTGCATGATTTCAGAGCACAAGTTGGACATGATGATCTTGCCGGCAATCGGTGAGGCGTTGTTGGCGGTGTCCACGTTCATGATGTAAGGGTAGCCGGATTCTTGTTGCAACTTGGAGATTTCGGTTTCCAAATCGCGGGCACGGATCTTTTTCTTGGTGATGTTGGGGTTAGCCACCAAGTTGTCGTATTCTTTGGTGATGTCGATGTAAGAGAAAGGCTGACCATATTCACGTTCCACAGAATAAGGCGAGAATAAGTACATATCAGCGTCGGCTTTGACGAGGTCATAGAACTTATCTGGCACGATCACGCCGAGGCTTAAGGTCTTCAAGCGATACTTTTCATCGGCGTTTTCTTTTTTCGCACCTAAAAAGGCGATGATATCAGGATGGAAGACGTTCAAGTACACCACGCCGGCACCTTGGCGTTGGCCGAGCTGGTTGGAATAAGAGAATGAATCTTCCAATAACTTCATCACCGGCAAAACGCCAGAAGCGGCGCCTTCAATGCCTTTGATCGGGGCGCCACCTTCACGTAAGTTGGACAAGGTGATCCCGACCCCGCCGCCGATGCGCGACAATTCTAATGCAGAGTTGATGGCCCGGCCGATCGAGTTCATATCATCAGACACTTGCAATAAGAAACAAGAGACCAATTCACCACGGCGCGCGCGGCCAGCGTTTAAAAATGATGGGGTGGCGGGTTGATAGCGTTGGTGGATCATTTCATCGGCTAAGCTTTGGGCGAGGGTTTCGTCACCGTCAGCAAAGAATAAGGCGTTGGCAAATACGCGGTCTTCAAAAGATTCCAAGTAATGGTCGTTGTCGTCAGTTTTTAACGCGTATTGGGCGTAGAACTTGTAAGCCGCCATGAAAGATTGGAAGTGGAAGTTTTGTGCGGCTAAATAATCGCGGAGTTGTTCCATGAATTCCAGCGAATACTTACTTAAAAAGTCGGCTTCATAGTAGTTGTGGTCGACTAAATAAGCCAAGCGGTCTTTGAGGCTGTCGAACTTTAAGGTATTAGGATCGACATTTTCCTTGAAGAAAGCAGCCAGGGCTTCTTTGTCTTTGGCCAATGGGATCTGCCCATTCACCGGAATATTAATTTCATTATTGAGTTTGAAATACGTCACTTGTTCTGGATCGATGGCTTTGAGGCCCATGGCGAACGCTCCTTTGTTTTTTAGCATTGAGAATAATGCTATGATACTGTATATTGTGGTTACGGTCAAACCGCAAACAACATCTTGCGGTTTTTGACTTGTGCGTAGCTGTGGTAAAATTTACGCGCAACTGACATTTTAACGTTAATTCAGAGAGGATGCACATCAATTATGGAAAATTATCAGGCGATCAACTGGGACCGCGTTTCAGACGCTGTCGACAAAGCAACTTGGGAAAAATTAACGGAGCAGTTCTGGCTGGATACCCGTGTGCCGGTGTCAAATGATATGGACGACTGGCGCGAACTTGACGATACCCATCAATGGGTGGTCGGCCATGTTTTCGGCGGCTTAACTTTGTTAGACACGGTACAAAGCCAAGACGGCATGCGCGCGTTGACTACCGGCGCCATCACCCCGCATGAAAAAGCGGTGCTCAATAACATCCAATTCATGGAATCTGTCCATGCCAAGTCTTACTCCACCATTTTCTCCACGTTGAACACCCAGCCTGAAATCGATGAAATTTTCCAATGGTCTGACTCTGAAGAGTACTTGCAAAACAAAGCCAAATGGATTGTCGACTTGTATCGCAACGATCCAGATCCGCTGCACAAAAAAGTCGCCAACGTGTTCTTGGAAACTTGCTTGTTCTATTCCGGCTTCTACACGCCGCTGTATTATTTAGGCAACAACAAGCTCAACAACGTCGCTGAAATCATTAAATTGATCTTGCGGGATGAATCTGTGCATGGCACTTACATCGGCTATAAATATCAAATCGCTTATAACCAATTGTCCGACGCTGAAAAGCAAAAACAAGATGACTGGGCCTATGACTTGTTGTACAAGCTTTACGCCAACGAAGAAAAATACGCGGCGCTTTGCTACGACCAAGTCGGCTGGACCAAAGAAGTCATGACTTTTGTGGAATATAATGCCAACAAAGCCTTGATGAACCTCGGCAAAGACAGCATGTTCCCAACCACGGC
>CAKRHU010000366.1 GCA_934339215.1 uncultured Lacticaseibacillus sp. | reverse complement strand
GCGATGAACCAATTCGGCATCAAGAAGATCGTCTTCTCTTCAACTGCCGCCACTTACGGTGAACCAAAGCAAGTGCCGATCCATGAAGATGACCCGCAAGTGCCAACCAACCCTTATGGTGAATCCAAGCTGGCCATGGAAAAAATCATCAAATGGGCTGATGTCGCATATGGCATCAAGTTCGTTGCCTTGCGCTACTTCAACGTGGCCGGCGCGATGCCAGATGGTTCCATCGGTGAAGACCACCACCCTGAAACGCACTTGATCCCGATCATTTTACAAGCCGCTGCAGGAACTCGCGATGGCCTCCAAATTTTCGGTGACGACTATCCAACCAAAGACGGCACCAACGTCCGCGACTATGTCCATGTCGTTGACCTTGCCGATGCACATATCTTGGCCATGAAGTATCTCTCTGAAGGCAATGACTCCAACGCCTTTAACTTAGGCTCCGCGACTGGTTTCTCTAACTTAGAGATCTTAAACGCTGCCCGCAAAGTTACCGGCCAACCCATTCCTGCCAAAATCGGACCACGTCGCCCAGGCGATCCTTCCACGTTGATTGCTGCAAGTGACAAAGCCCGCACCATTTTAGGCTGGAAGCCGAAGTTTGATGATGTCGAACAAGTCATTGCGACGGCTTGGAACTGGCATCAAACCCATCCAGAAGGTTTTGGAGATAAGTAATATGAATGCTATCGAAGCTCACGTGAACTACTGCTTACAATTAAATCCCGCCCTCACCCCTATGGATCGCATCTATTTGATCAACCGGGTGCGCAACCTGGTCGGCGATGCTACGGAATCCGTTCAAGCGCAAGCAGATCCTTTAGATAACTTGGATGCCTTAGTCGCCGGTGCCGTTGAAAATGGTGCCGTTGAAGACTTAGGCCCAGCCAAGCAGATCTTAGAAGCTGAACTGATGGCACTGGGCACCCCAACGCCATCTGTTGCCAATGCGAAGTTTTGGTCGGCTTACCAAGACTCCCCAAAAGCGGCAACGGATTGGTTCTTCCAATTATCTCGCGCCAACAACTATATCCAAACGCGCGCTATCGCCAAAAACATCGGCTACACCACGCCGACAGAATATGGTGATTTAGAGATCACAATCAACTTATCCAAGCCTGAAAAAGATCCCAAAGCCATCGCCGCTGCGGCCCACGCTGCCAAGTCTGGTTATCCTGCTTGTCAGTTGTGCCTGGAAAACGAAGGCTATGCCGGGCGTTTGGACTACCCTGCCCGCGCTAACCATCGCATCATCCGCTTTGGTTTAGCTGGTAAAACTTGGGGTTTCCAATATTCGCCTTATGCTTATTTCAATGAGCATGCGATTTTCTTGGACGCAGTGCATGAACCGATGCACATCAACGCCCAAACCTTCAACAACTTGTTGGATCTGACTTCAATGTTGCCGCATTACTTTGTCGGCTCAAACGCGGACTTGCCAATTGTCGGCGGTTCGATGCTGGCCCATGAACATTATCAAGGCGGCCGCCACGATTTTGCCATGGCTAAAGCACACATCCAAAAAGCCATCACCATCCCTGGCTTTGACGACGTTGAGGCCGGCATCGTGCACTGGCCAATGAGCGTGATCCGCTTGACGTCAAGCGACCGCACCACCTTAGCGCAAGCTGCTGAACATGTGCGGGCCACTTGGGCGGATTACTCAGACGAGTCAGTCTCGATCAAAGCCCACGCTGAAGATGGTACCCCACATCACACCATCACCCCAATTGCTCGGCGTGTCGGCGATGCTTATCAACTCGACTTGGTCTTGCGTGACAACCAAACTTCCGCGCAATATCCTGATGGCATTTTCCATCCGCATCAAGATGTGCAACACATCAAAAAAGAAAACATCGGCTTGATCGAAGTCATGGGCTTGGCCATTTTGCCAGCACGCTTATTGACGGAACTGGCCGAAGTGCAAAAGTACTTGTTGGACGAACCAAACCAAATTGCTGACATCCACAAAGCTTGGGCCGATGAGCTCAAAGCGACGCAAACTTGGCGCGCTGACACGGCGCAAGCGCAACTGCGTCAAGAAGTCGGTAAAGTCTTTGCTCGGGTACTTGAAGACGCTGGTGTCTTTAAACAAAACGACGAAGGACTTGCCGCTTTTGATCGATTTGTTGAAGCCTTATAATTCAAATGAAGCTGCCGTTGATCCTAGTTGATCAGCGGCAGTTTTTGTATGGTTTAAAATTATTGATTGACATTTGGCCATCGGCTGCCATTTAGAGAGTGAAAAGTTTCTCAAATTTCGATTCAGCTATT
>CAKRHU010000365.1 GCA_934339215.1 uncultured Lacticaseibacillus sp. | reverse complement strand
GCGGCGCAAACCGAAGTCAACACCTTGTCTGGCATCACCGACGCTAACAAAGGCAAAGATGGCTACACGGATAAACAACTCAACAATGCGGTTGCCGGCATGAAAAAAGATATGGCCACGCAATCCAATTCCGGTGAACAAACTTTGTCGCAAAACACCATCGGCAACATTGTCGACTCGCAATTAAAAGCCAACAACTTGACGAACATCATCAACAACAACCAACGCACCCAAATTATCAACTTGATGGTCAAAATTCAAAATTCTGGCGCTTTGAAGTCCAGTGATTTCAAAGCTCAAGCCTCAAAACTGGCGAGCTCAATTCAATCCAGTGCCAAAAGTTTATTCTCAAAACTTAAAGGTTTAGATACTCAGGAAAACCGCAACCTGCTACAAAAAATACTCGATGCCATTGGAAATTTCTTTGCCAGCTTGTGGGATAAAATCACCGGCTTGTTGAACTAAAATGAAAGTTGCGCCCACCTCGAAATGATTGAGGTGAGCGCTTTTTGTTTATGGATTTAGGGTTTGGTCACTGATGAAAAGTTTTGCGCTAAAGTCGTGAGTTGCTTTTGCTTTTCCAAGGTGTCGATCAAATTCCAAGCAATCACTGGATTTGGGACAAACAACAAATGCGAGGGTTGAGAATCTTGCCAGTTTTGCACGGTATAGGCATTGGTGAGCTGTTGCAAATCCGAAGCCGATAATTCCAGTTGCTTGGCCAATGACCAGATTTTACTAGCCCGCTTGCGAGCTTCGCGCATAAAGGCCCCGATTGCGGCGGAGCTGACATAAGTGGCCACTAGCAAAATCGGGATCAACCAATACCAATGGTTGATGAACACCAAGACGACGAATAACAGTAAGATCACTGAAAGCGTGGTTTGTAAACGCTGGACGATAACAACGCTGATCCCGCGAAGGTGAGTGGGCTTAGGCGTGCGGCTGGGCAGACAGCAAATCACCAAATCGATGGCTAAACAAACTAAGGTAAAGCCGTTGATCAGTTGGCTGGACACTGGCAAAGGCAGAAAGCGTGATAATACGATCACGCTTTCCAATAAAATATTCCAACCCCAAAATACGCCAGCATCGCGAAACCGCCGCACACTTAAGGCAACGTGGGGAATCAGCGTCGCCACTAGGAAAACACCAGCAAGCACGCCGCTTAAAACCATCGCCGCCACTTGTAACGGGTTCATTTCCCCGGAATTGCCACGCATCAAATTCGCCCATGAACCAAACATCACCAAACTCAAGCCAAAACCGACGATCGAAAGGACTGCCGTTGAACTCAGCTGCCACCACCAATATTCGCGCCGGTTACTATAACCCGAAAAATTGGTGTAATTGACAAAAAATCCCCGAATCGCCTTCTTGCCACCAGCCCCATAATATTGATTACCCATGTTTTTTCTCCCGCAAGCCCTTGTGATCTATTAAAATAATTATGTCACGTTTGCGATGACCTTTCCATCTAATTGCCGTGCTTTCTCTTAAGTAATTTGAGATAATTCAAGTGGAGGTGGGCGGCATGAAACATCATCACGGCTGGTTGGGTTTACTAGGATTGTTAGGGCTAATTTTCATTTGGGCTACCCCAGTACATGCCCAAGAAAACCAATATTTAAACGATCACACGAACACGTTATCTATAACGACTTTAAAAGATGCGGAAACCACCAATCAAAGATTGCGCACTTTGCCTGGCAAACCGACCTTATCGGTGGAAGTGTATGATCGCATTCCCAACGGTCAAGATATCGACAAGTTTAAAGTCAAACGTTTTGAGCAACTCGGCATCGGGCAAAAAGGTTGGGACAATGGCTTATATTTTGTGCTGGCCTTAAAAGATAAAAAATATGCCTTAGAAGTCGGCTATGGCTTAGAAGCGGCGTTGCCAGATGGCGCGATGGGCCACATTATCACTGATCCGGTTACAACGTATTTGCGAAGGCAACATTACGATAGTGCAATGCAGCTGATCATGGCCAACCTTGGAAATTGGCTGGTCAAACACAAATCAGATATTGCGACACCGGCACAGATCAAAGCCCAAAAAGCTACCGATCACGCGCAAAAGGTTCATGATACCATCGGCGTGATCATTTTTATCGCGATCGCAGTACTTGTCGTCGTCGTGTTGCTTTGGGTGCACAAACGCCAACACGCCAAGCTCCAACGAGTGTTTGATACACAAGTCGCCTCGCAACTTCTCCTTTTTCAAAGCCTTGTCTCAACGCAACAAGCCGCTTATCGCAAGCAATTGTCTGTGGGTTGGTTC
>CAKRHU010000364.1 GCA_934339215.1 uncultured Lacticaseibacillus sp. | reverse complement strand
GCTTTGCACCGTGTAACCAGAACTGTTGCTACCGCTCCAGTTAAGATTCGGGTTCAAGGCATTTTGCTTGGTTTCTTCGTTGCTTATGGTTTCTTGCTTCAAGCCTAAGTTTGAACGAATCTCATCAGAAACGCGTTGCAATTCTTTGGTCGAAGTGACTTGGTAAGACGCATTTAGGATGTTGGCACCAACGCCTTGCATATGATCTTCTTTGACGTTGTTGGCAGCGGCGCGATAATTTGTAAACAAACTGGTCATATCAGAAAAGCTCATGTTCGTCTTCAAGTTTGATTCAACTGAGCTCAACAAGGTTTTAAAATTAGCCAAGGACTGGAAGGATGGTGCCGCTTTGAGAATCGACATAATGATTTGACGTTGGCGCGTTTGCCGACCGTAATCATTGTTGGGATCGTCGTAACGCATCCGGCTGTAGGCCAAAGCTTTGTCCCCGTCCATATGCACAGTTTTGCCTTTGGTAAACGTGTAGCCAGAATACTTGAAGCTTAACGTTGGGGTGACGTCAACGCCACCGACAGCATCAACGACTTTGGTTAAGCCGCCCATGTTGACCAACGCATAATAGTTGATCGGCACATTGATTAAACTGGAAATCGAATCAATGGCCATATCGGCTCCGCCAAAGTTATAAGCGGCATTGATCTTTTGAATCTGAACGCCAGACTCGCCGACCATTTGCGCCATGGTATCACGCGGAATCGAGGTCATCGTGGTTTTCTTCATTTCCGGATTCAACGTGATGATGATGATCGTATCGGTCCGGCCACGTGCTTCTGTCCGGCCCAGATCCCCGGTATCAGTCCCTAGTAACGCGATAGAAACTGGCTTCTTATACTTCAATGCGGTCGTGCCGCTGCCATTGTTTTTCTTCAATGGCGTGTATGTTTTGTCAACGGTATGTTGAACGCTGGCGTAAAGATAATAAGCATAACCGCCAATCGCAACCAGTAAGACTAAAACGATCCCGACGACCCACTTGATCACTGGATGTTTTTTAGCACGATGATGTCGGTGTTGCGAATGTGTATGATGTTCGTCTGCCATATGTAAACCTCCAAAGTAGTCTCGAATGTATTGTACCAGATTTGCCAGATTTTTATCCAAATTACATAAAAATGAAACAAACCCGCGACCATTGCCATAAAAAAACGCCACATTTTCAGCGACGTCTTGTCTATCAATTAAATTACTTCATGCACGTGAAAGGTTAGCGGTTCAATTTGGGCTTGTTCCCATTGCGTCATTAACGTCTTTTGATCAACTGAGCCATCCACTAAAGCGATCCCGCAGTCGCCGCCGCCAGCACCACTGGATTTGGCCGCACCACCTGCACGTTCGGCTAAATCGCACATTTGCTTTAAAATGGGGGTTTCAATTTCGACGCCTGATAATTGCGCCAAGTGGATTAATAATTGCCGATTGGCACGAATTCCTGCTTGAATGGCAGATAGTGATTGTTGATGGAAGCCTTCAATCAAGCCTTCCAACGTATTTTTGCTGGCACTGAGGAAGGATTGGTATTCTGCCCGCTCTTTGGCCTGGGCAATCGCAATTTTATCCACATAGCGACTCGTCGATGCCGGCGAACCGGTCCAGCCGATCATGAGTTGCATTTCTTTTGGTGCTTGCAACAATTCGATGGACAACTGCGGCCAATCCATTTGCAATAATTCAGACAAGCCGTGCACGCGCCGTTCAGCGGCCAGCCACGTTTTATCAAAAGAGCGATAAGCGATCCAGCCGCCATAAACGGATGCCGCAATATCGCCTAAGCTGCCGTTGCCTTGGATATCCAAATGCGCGATCGCCGCCAGTTTATACAATTGCGACTTGGTCATATGCAAAGCATAGAATTGATCCAGCGCCTTGACCGTGGCCACCGTCACTGCGGCGCTAGAGCCTAAGCCATACTTTTTGCCATCGTTGGCATCAAGATCTGAATCGACATCCATCGTGTATACCGACAAGTTGCGTCCGAGTTCACGGGCGTACATTTCAGTACAACGAATCGCACTTAAGATGTAATGAAACGGATTATCGCGATTGTCGAACACCATTTCATCGCCATTGCGTTGCCAAGTCAAGCTGGTTTCTTGATATTGCTTGGAATTGATCCGCCCAATGCCCTCAGCTTTCGTCACTGTCACCGTTACAAATTGATTTAATGCCACGATCACCGCGGGGTACCCTGTTTCCACCACCGCGTATTCACCAGCGATATAAAGCTTGCCTGGCGCCTGCGCTGTTACCAATCCATCAGAACCCTT
>CAKRHU010000363.1 GCA_934339215.1 uncultured Lacticaseibacillus sp. | reverse complement strand
CACATTGCTGACATCAATGCCTGGATCATGGCCAACACGACTTTCACGCATGAAGAATTAGCCGCTGGTTTGTTGCGTGAACGCGGTGAGAACTTGATCGCCTTGTTAAACACGATCAACGCCCCATTCAATGATAATGGGTTACCAGAAACACCTTGGAACGAATGGTTCAAATCAGACTTATTGACCATTCCTCAAGGACGTTAATGGCACTGACGGCTGCAGTTTAGCCGTCTTTTTTTTCAGGAGGTTTGGAACAATGGATAAGTATCTGATCATTTCCGACATCGATGGGACATTGGCCTATGACCATCAACATGTCAGCGCCAAAACCGTTGCCGTCTTGCAACAATTATTGGATGCTGGCCATGAATTCTATGCCGCCACGGGCCGCATGTATAATTTGGCCAAAGTGATTGCTGACCAAGTGGATGACCGCGCTGAAATCATTGCCTCAAATGGGGCAGTGTATGATTTCAACGGGGATCGCGTGCATCATTTAATGGGTGAACATGCTTTGCGGCTGACCGAACGTGCTGCTGCGGCACAAAATCTTCCCGCTGTTTATTTTACTGATGACACGGTTTATTACACCAAAACGCCGAGTCAATCTGTGATCGATACGATGATGAGTTTTGCCAGTGCGGCGGCCAACATTGCCATCAAGCAAGTGCACACAGTGGAAAACTTACTCGGTCATGTCGAAGAAATTACCAATGGGATCATCTTCAGCCCGCATGACCCAGAATCTTTGGCGCGGACGATGATGACGTTAGCAGCTAGCAATGCGATGCATTTGTCTGCTAGCGATGCGACCAATATTGAATTGATCCCAAAGCATGTGGATAAGTCGACGGCCATTGCCGAACTCCAAGCCAAAACCGGGACCCCAGCCAGCCGCACCATCGTGTTTGGCGATGGTTTGAATGATTTGGGGATGCTTAAAGCCGCCGGCATCTCGGTGGCGATGGGCAATGCGGTGCCAGATGTGGCTAAAGCCGCACGTTTTCAAACGCTGAGCAACACCGAAGACGGTATCGCACATTTCTTGGAAAACTATTTTGCTTAGTGGAAAGTGTTGACGACCTGATGTCGTTGGCGCTTTTTTAGTGAAATGATTTCCAAGTTCTGAGCTGGAATCGAAAGCGTTAACATGCGACAATGAAGCTATCGAGAAAGGATGATAAGCATGTATGAAGCAAAAGCGACGCGGTATGACCACTTAGCGATCCGCTCCGTTGGCAACTCTGGCTTGCAACTGCCGGCAGTATCGTTAGGGTTGTGGCAGCGCTTTGATGCGCAAGCGCCTTTTGATGAACGCCAAGCTTTATTGTTGCATGCCTTTGATCAAGGCGTGTTTCATTTCGACGTGGCGGATCATTATGGCATTCCATATGGTTCTAGCGAAGCATTACTAGGCAAAGTGTTGGCAGGTGAACTCAAAAGCTACCGTGATGAATTGGTGATCGCGACTAAAGTCGGCTACGCGGTAGGCGAAGGCCCTTTTGGTAGCGGCTTGTCACGCAAAGCAATCATGCAACATATCGACGGTTCTCTTAAACGCCTACAAACGGATTATGTGGATGTGTATTATGCGCATCGCTTTGATGACGCGGTGCCGCTTGAAGAAACAGTATCTGCGTTAGATGCGGTGGTGAAAAGTGGTAAAGCCCGCTACATTGGCATTTCGAATTATAATGTTGAACAAACCCAAGCGGCGTTGGCTTTATTTGAAGCGTATCACACGCCGGTAGTGGTATCACAAATGAGTTACAACTTGTTTAATCGTGGTGTGGAAACCAGCGGCTTGCTCGAGGTGTTGCGGGAACATCATCAAGGGTTAGTGGCGTATGGGCCGCTGTCAGAAGGGTTGTTATCAGATCGCTATTTAAATGGGTTGCCCGCAGACTTCAAAATTCATCACACCAATCAAGCGACCTTAAGCGTTGGTGGCGAGGCTTTGGTTGAAAAACTCAACGCCTTGAATGCCATCGCCCAAAATCGTGGGCAAAGTATGAGTCAATTCGCGTTAGCGTGGTTGTTGCGAGACCCGGTCGTGGCCAGTGTGATTATTGGGACGACCAGCGCTGAACATTTGGATGATAATTTACAAGCGGCACAAAACATGGCATTTACTGCTGATGAATTAGAGGCCATCGAGAAAATTGTGGCGTTAGAATCGTCGACTCGTAACCCTATCGAGGCTAACGAGTCGTGATCAAGGTTGATTTTAATTAGACAAAAGGGAGGCCATCGCGGTCTCCCTTTTGCAATCAGTGAGTGAAATGTTGTAAATG
>CAKRHU010000362.1 GCA_934339215.1 uncultured Lacticaseibacillus sp. | reverse complement strand
GGCCAAGATGATCTCATGATCAACGTTTTATTTCGCGATCGCAATTTGTCACTGAATTTGTTGAATCAACTCCAAGCGCAAAAAAGTGTCTTCTATGATTTTTTGTTGAATCATGTGGCCACTTCTCAGAGCCAGCATTTATTATTCCAAGCCAAGCAAACCGCACAACCAGAAATCCAAGCCACTTTAGACAACTTAATTTGTGAATATTATCAGCATCAAAGTTTCGCCGATACCATCATTCAAGCGCAGTTGACCATTCTCATCGCGTTGTTAGTGCGTCATTACCCCACCACTGCCCAACAATTGACCCCTAGTGAACTGCTGGCGATGCAAATGCTCGATAAGATCCGCAGCCATTATCAAAAATTGACGCTCAGCGACTTGGCTGCAGAATTTGCCTATAACAAAAACTATCTCAGCAACCTTTTCACCAAAGTCGTCGGCAAACCATTTTCAGTGGCGTTGACAGAAGAACGTTTGCTGCGT
Organism: uncultured Lacticaseibacillus sp.; assembly: GCA_934339215.1. Taxonomy (GTDB): domain Bacteria; phylum Bacillota; class Bacilli; order Lactobacillales; family Lactobacillaceae; genus Lacticaseibacillus. Next base: position 1,811 of record CAKRHU010000362.1, on the reverse strand, counting down.
GCGCATGAATTGATTCAAAATACCACCACGCCGGTTTCTGAGATCTGTGCATCAGTCGGCATCCGCAATAAAAGCTTTTTCTACCACAAATATGCAGAAAAATTTGGCCATGCCCCGATCGTGGACCGAGAAAATCAGGACCATTCGTCATTTATCTCACAACTGTAAATATGTTCCATGACAGTTTCACCATATCTGTTCAGTTTTGAATTGAATCACTTGATAGCGGTTAATTTGACTGTTTCATCTGCAAATTTTCGTCGGAACATATGTTGTGATAAATAATGTAAGCGCTTGATTTAACGATTTTTTGTGAAATAATGAACGTTGTAAACCAATTCAGGAGGGATCCACCAATGAAAATTAAAGCAGCTGTGGTTGAAAAACAAAACGAGCCATTTGTGATCAAAGATGATATTGAACTCGCACCAATGGGCCCAGATGACATCCAAGTGCATATGGTTGCCAGTGGCATCTGTCACTCAGACGAAGCGTTGCGGATCGGCGATGCCGTGATCGATTATCCGATCGTCCTCGGCCATGAAGGCTCCGGGATCGTCGAAAAAGTCGGCCCAGAAGTCACCCAATTTGAGCCTGGCGATCATGTCGTGTTATCATTTTACGCTTGTGGCCAATGTAAGTCTTGTTTAAAGGGCATCCCAACGCAATGCGAAAACTATGCGCACAACAACTTGTCTGGGATCCGCCCAGATGGGTCCAGCCACTTCACTGAAGATGGCAAGCATGTCGCTGATATGTTCGACCAATCCAGTTTCACCAGCACCACTGTCGTTCGCGAACGCAACGCGGTTAAAGTGCCAAAGGAACTCGACTTGCGCAAACTCGGCCCGCTGGGTTGCGGCTATGTCACTGGTTCTGGTACTGTGCTCAACACCTTACAACCAAAGCCTGGTGACACCATTGCCGTATTTGGGACTGGTGCCGTTGGCTTGGCTGCCATGATGGCTGGTAAGATCTCAGGATGCGTCAAAGTGATCGGGATCGATATCGTGGATTCTCGTTTGGCCTTGGCTAAAGAACTCGGCGCAACGGACACCATCAACTCCAAAGACGTTGATGTCGTCAAAGCCGTTAAAGATTTAACTGGCGGCTACGGGGTCGATTGGGCTGTTGATACTACTGGTGTCACTGCGGTCATGGAAAACTCCATCAAAGTCTTGGCCCAAGGCGGCACCACTGCCACCATCGCGGTCACCCCTAACCACATCGATGTCGACACTTGGAACGACTTGTGTGTCGATGACAAGAAGATCGTCGGCGTCAACATGGGCGATTCCATTCCGCAAATCGACGTCCCTCGTTTGATCCAATTCTATCAAGCTGGCCAATTTGACTTCGATAAGACTGAAAAGTTCTACAAGTTCGATCAAATCAACGAAGCTAATGCGGATTCCCGTTCTGGGAAGACCATCAAGCCAGTGCTGGTGATCGATGAAGATTATGTCCCTGGTAAATAATCATTAACTGAAAAAAATAAAAATCCGTTCGTGCGGCCATTCCTACGTGGTCATACGAGCGGATTTTTTTGTATACGCACACAAAGTCCACGAAACAGTCTCCCATTTCGTGGACTTCAGGCTATTACGCCAATTCAATTACGTCGTTGCAGTGGTTAAGCCATCAAGCGCGTTGCTGCGTAACTTTGGGGGATTGACCCAAAACCACTTTAAGGATTACTCAGCTCTGCATTGCCTTTCGTCCACAGGCACGCTTGCTTCTCATGTCACCATGAGGAAATCGATCCGGTGTGATCTGGAATGAGCCCGATTGAGCCCTTCGGTGCCGGCACT
>CAKRHU010000361.1 GCA_934339215.1 uncultured Lacticaseibacillus sp. | reverse complement strand
TTTCTTAGCTGGGGCGATGATGAATTGCATAAACGACCTCCGTAAAAAATCCTGTCGCAGCTTGACGACAGGACTCAATTTATTTGGTATGGGTGATCGGTGCTTGTTTTGGCGCGGTTTCTTCATCTGGGAAGGTCAACGCAAACGTGGTGCCAATGCCGAGTTTTGAGGTGACGTTGATCGTACCGCCGTGAACGGTGACCAGTTGATGGACGATGGCCAAACCTAAACCAGATTCGCCATACTTGGTGTTTTTGCGTGAGGGGTCGGCTTTATAGTAGCGTTCCCAGATGTTTTTGACTTGATCTGCGCTCATGCCGATACCGGTGTCACTGACAGATAGCTCGGTTTGGTGATAACCGGTTTTGGCAGATAAGGTGATGGTGCCGTTTTGAGTGAACTGAATCGCATTTTGCGTAATATTGAACATTACTTGGACAAAACGATCATGATCGGCATACACTGCCACATCAGGTTCAGCTTCAATTACCAGCTTGTTGCCAGCCGTGTCGGCTTTTTTCTGTAGTTGGGTGACAATGTCATGCATGGCTTGTGAGGCGTTGAAGGTTTGCTTTTGCAAAAGAATTTGATTGGTGCGGATCTTTTCGTAATCCAAATTCTCATTGACCAAGCGGATCAAACGCTTGGTTTCTTTTTGCATCAAGGCAATGGAGTCGCCTTTAGATTCTTCAGGGATCGCATCATAAGCCAAACCTTCTAGTAAGCCGTTGATCGTGGTCAAAGGCGTGCGCATCTCATGGGCCGCATCCGCCATAAATTGCCGGCGGCGTTCCTCTTGGCGATGGATCTCAGCTTGTGAATCGCGCAAGGAGCCGACCATGTCTTGAAAGTCGTCAGCCAAAGCCGCGACTTCATCGTGACCTTTCTTGTCGAAGGTTACTTCCACATCATAATTGCCTTCCGCCACTTGATGGGTCGCTTGCCGCAAGCGGTTGATGCGGTTGACTTGAAAGCGCGCCAAGAAGTATGACACGATGATTGCCACTAACAGTGACAGTAAAAAGGCGACCACCAGATTTTTTTCCGTTTTTTGAATTGAAGACTGAATGTTTTCCACTGGGGCAAAGGCGGCGATCACAAACAGTAACTTCTGACTCAAGAACACTGGTTTATAGTAAATGGTCATGCGTTGTTGTTTACCGTTTTGCGGGTTGGTGGCTAACTCTGGTAAGGCCACTGTGTTGCCTTTTTTCAATTGTTTCCAGTATTTAGCGGCAATGGCTTGCGCGGCGCCACCACCACCGGGTAAGTTCGGATAGCGTGCCGTATTGGTGGCATCATAAATCATGAAGTGAACGTTTTGTTTAGCCAGGATTTCTTCAGAGTTTTGAATGAATTGAATATTGATCAAATAGGTGTTTTGATCCACAGCGCGATCTTTCAAAACGTCGGTGTATTGTTCCAATTGATCAAAGCTGTTTTGCCAAACGGTATTGGTGGTGCTGCGGATAAACAGTACCGACACGATCGTTAGCGTCACAGCAATGACGCCGAAAAACGCCAACATTTGTTGATAAAGGAGTTTCATTTAGTGTCCAATCCTGTGTCATCAAATTTATAGCCGACGCCCCAAACGGTTTGAATAATTTGCGGCCCGACTTTTTCAATTTTTTGACGCAGCTTTTTGATATGGGCGTCAACGGTGCGTTCATCACCGTAATATTCATAATCCCATACCAATTGTAACAATTGTTCACGGGAAAAGACTTGCTTGGGGTTTTGGGCCAAGGTGTGCAACAAGTCAAATTCCTTAGGCGTCAAACCTTCGATCGCAACGCTATCTAAGTAGGCTTCACGAGTCTTCGTGGATAACTTGAAGTGGCCAGTGACCACATCGAAATCCCCGTTATCTTGCGGTGTCTCTTCGGTGGCGTCAGCAGGCGCAGTTTCAGCGCGACGGTGCAAGGCTTTGATCCGAGCGACCAAGGTGATCGGGGAGAAAGGCTTGGTGACATAATCATCAGCGCCGAGTTCTAAGCCCAAGACTTGATCGCTTTCCGTGTCACGCGCGGTTAACATGATCAACGGCACGCTGGTGGAAATTTTGCGAATTTCTTGGGCCACTTGCATGCCGTCCATCTTTGGTAAGTTTAAGTCCAAGGTAATGATGTCGAAATCGTCAGGCGTGTTCTTGAACGCCTCTAACCCAGATTCGCCATCATAAGCATTGGTGACGTCCCATTGTTCTTTTTTAAAGAACATGTCCATCATTTGTGCAACACTTTCGTTATCTTCAATCATCAGAATTTTCATTTTTATCATCCTCGCATTTTGACTAATA
>CAKRHU010000360.1 GCA_934339215.1 uncultured Lacticaseibacillus sp. | reverse complement strand
CAATTAGTGATTGCCGTGGCCAAAGCTGGGGGCCTCGGCGTGTTGACGACAGCCGGATTGACCACGGAACAACTGGCTGAACAAATTGCCGAAGTTCGCGCCGGCACCGATCAACCTTTTGCCGTGAATTTGATGTTGCAACAGTCCAACATTGTGGACATGGTGACTTACCTTTTAGCTCACCCAGTACCAGCTGTGACCACCAGTGCTGGTTCGCCGAAGCGCTTTGCCCAACAACTGCAAGCCGTCGGGACCAAAGTGATCGCCGTGATCCCAAATGTGAAAGTCGCGCAGAAAATGGCGGCGTTAGGCGTGGACGCGTTAGTTGCAGAAGGCATGGAGTCTGGCGGGCACATCGGGACCCAAACCACGCTGTCGTTAGTGCAACAAGTGATCAATGCGGTGGACTTGCCAGTGTTTGCCGCCGGTGGGATCATCGATGCGAAATCAGTGCTTGCGATGCAAGCACTTGGTGCCGTTGGCGTGCAAGTCGGGACAGCCTTCTTAGCCGCAGAAGAAACGCCAATTGCTGACGCGTACAAACAAGCGGTGATTCAAGCCGGCGACACCAGCACTGTGGTCACCGGCCGTGCCTTAGGGGATGCGGTACGCTGTTTGCAAAATCCGCTGACTGCTCAATACTTTGAAGCAGAAGCCAGTGGTGCCGACGTCAAAGTCTTGCATGGCCTGCTTGATGGTAGTTTAGGTCGGGCTATTGCTGGAGACGTGGAACATGGGACGTTGATGGCTGGCCAAATTGCGGGGATGGTTTCGCGCATTGAACCAGTGGCTGCAATTGTTCAGCGCTTATTCCCAAATTAGGGCTTGCGCCGCATTAATATTGGTCCTATTGACATGCTATAATGAAATCAATAGGAGGTGGCGTTTATGGCAGGTAACAACAATTATCGCAAGTTAGAGCGCTCGCGGACCAACAGTGTGATCGCCGGTGTTTGTGGCGGCTTAGGCGAATATTTTGGTATCGATCCCGTGATTTTTCGAATTATTTTTGCCGTCGTCTTTTTCGGTTATGGGACCGGATTGGGCATTTACATTGTTTTATATTTTTTGATGCCATTGGCGCCAAAGTCGACGCCACATTTTGAAGAAGAGCCGCATGATACAGACGACCACCACGATGATGATGAGTGGTCAGACTTTTAAAGGTGTTTGCGGATGAAAATTGTTAGTTGCGTCTTACCAGAAGAAAAGTCACCTGACTGGACATTGTTTCAAATGCTAATGGCAAGTGCTTCAATCCCAAACGTTGAATTTGAGGCAATCGTGATTCGTGACCGCAACGATATCTTGCGGATTCCCAATGCCCAAGTCAGATTCGAAGCCTTGCGTGACAGTTTGAAAGATTTTCCGATCGTGTTGGTCGATGGTTTGATCAAAGCTCGTGGTCGTTTGTTGACAGGGGCTGAATATGAAGACCTGATCGATGGCTTGTCGATTCAAGAAACCTAAAAAAGCGATCAGCCGCGGCTGGTCGTTTTTGTGATTAGCAGGGCAAGTCGTGGTTTTCTCGACTGAGTTGTTTCATCAGCCAAATCCCGATGGCTAAGTCCACGACCACCATTAACAACAAGCTGGCAACGTCTTGAAAATTTGCGCCGACATGAGAATTCGAGTAGCCGCTGAGGCCGGCTAAGGTGTCAAAACCAGCATGCATGAGGATCGTGAAGCTTAAGTTGTGCGTGTACATGAACAAGCCCGCAGCTGCAAACCCCATCACTGAGGTATACCCGACTTGAATCAGGATCTGCGTCCAATCCGGATTCATCGGGTAATTACTCAAATGTAACAACCCAAAGGCGGTACCGCTGGTGATTGCTGTCCACCAATACGGTGAAATGTGCCTGGGTGTTTTCGTCCACAGCCAAAATAATATCGGTCCGCGACACATGGTTTCTTCGACGAATCCGATGCATAACCCACCGATCAAAGCGGTGGAAAACTGTCCCCAATGCCAATCGAGGTCGATGGCATTAAGCGCGATCATCATTAAAACAATCACAAAAGCGTGGCGCACGTGTTGAGGTCGCTTGAACAGGGGTAAGTGCAACCACCAATGCGACAAAGCCAATAAGACGACGGCAAAACAAAGCATCATGACGTTATCTGAGCGATTATCGGTTAAATTGAATTGCAATGTGATCACAACCATGCCCAGGCATGTTGCGATAAACCCCAGGCAATACGTCGCCAGTACTTTTACTCCGAAGTGTGAAACTGGTTGCCAATTTTTCATGAAAAAATCCTCCGCCGTCATTATCGCACAATATTCGCTTCGCTAAATTAAAAAGCTTCC
>CAKRHU010000359.1 GCA_934339215.1 uncultured Lacticaseibacillus sp. | reverse complement strand
GGAAGCTTTTTAATTTAGCGAAGCGAATATTGTGCGATAATGACGGCGGAGGATTTTTTCATGAAAAATTGGCAACCTGTGACACACTTTGGATTAAAAGTGCTCGCTACTTATTTTCTCGGTTTCATCGCCATGGTCATCGGGCTGATCATCACGACGTATCATTGGCACGTCACGGTCAACGCTTCAAACAACGTGATGATGCTTTGCTTTGCCGTCACCTTATTGGCGTTATCGCATTGGTGGTTGCACCTGCCGTTATTCAAACGCCCGCAACATATCCCGATTGCTTCAATTTTCGTGGTGGTGATGATGGCTTTTAACTTGATCGGTAACGACTTACACTGGCAACTACTACCCACTGCTTTAGTCAACGCATTATGTATCGGTATTTTTGAAGAATTAGCCGCACGCGGCCCGATTTTATTTTGGTTATGGACGAAAACACCACGGCGCTGGTCACCTGAGTGGTGGACCGCAATTACCAGTGGCCTGTGTTTTGGTCTCATCCACTTAAATAACTATTCCGTCAATCCCGATTGGACTCAAATTTTAATTCAAGTTGGCTATGCCGCAGTCATGGGGTTTGCCGCGGCAGGATTATTCATGTATACGCATAATTTAAGTTTCACGATACTCATGCACGCTGGCGTTGATACTTTGGCTGGCCTGAACAACGCATCGATGATTTCTCATGTGAGCCTCAATTGGCAAGATCTCAGTATTTTGTTGTGCATGGTGATCGTCGACTTAGCCATCGGCATTTGGTTAATGAAACAACTCACCCGTAAGCCTCACGACTTGCAATTTTAAATCACAAAAGCGACCAGCCGCAGCTGATCGCTTTTTGTTAGGCGCCTTGGATCGACAAACCATCGATCAAGTCTTCATATTCTGCTCCGGTCAACAAACGTCTGCGAGCTTTCATCACACCATCGACTAATACGATTGGAAAACCTTCTAACCCGTCATGTTCAGCTTCAAATCTGACTTGGACATTGGGAATCCGCAAGATATCGTTGCGGTCACGAATCACGATCACTTCAAAGTCGACATTCGGAATCGAATCACTTGCCGCCAGCATTTGAAACAATGCCCAATCTGGTGATTTTTCTTCTGGTAAAACGCAACTGACAATTTTCATGCGCAAGTCCCTTTAAAAGTCAGACCACTCGTCATCATCGTGATGAATGTTTTCGTCATGCGGTGCTTCCTCAAAATGCGGTGCTGGACGTGTAGCCTCAGGCATCACCAGCCACAAAATTACATACACGCCAAAACCAGTGCCGTAAACAAGGAATGCGACCGCAAAAATGATCCGAAAAATCACGGGATCGATGCCAAAATATTCGCCTAAGCCACCACACACGCCGCCAAGCATTTTGTCAGTGCGCGAGCGCGTCAATTTGCGATATTGACTTCCTGCCATAAACGCCACCTCCTAGTGTCCTCATTATAGCATGGTGACTATGAAAGAATTAATCCGTCCCTGGCCTTAATTTGGGAATAATCGCTGAACAATTGCGGATACTGGTTCAATGCGCGAAACCATCCCCGCAATTTGTCCAGCCATCAATGTCCCGTGTTCAACATCCCCGACAATAGCCCGACCTAAACTACCATCAAGCAGGCCATGCAAGACTTTGACGTCGGCACCACTGGCTTCTGCTTCAAAGTATTGAGCAGTCAAAGGATTTTGCAAACAGCGCACGGCATCGCCCAACGCATGGCCGGTGACGACAGTACTGGTGTCGCCGGCTTGAATCACGGCTTGTTTGTACGCATCAGAAATTGGCGTTTCTTCTGCGGCCAAGAAGGCAGTGCCGACTTGCACCCCAACGGCACCGAGCGCTTGCATGGCAAGCACTGATTTTGCATCGATGATCCCACCGGCAGCAAACACTGGTAGGTCAACGGCATTGATCACCTGTTGCACCAATGACAGCGTGGTTTGGGTCCCGATGTGCCCGCCAGACTCCATCCCTTCTGCGACTAACGCATCCACCCCTAATGCGGCCATTTTCTGCGCGACTTTCACATTTGGGATCACGGCGATCACTTTGGTCCCGATGGCTTGCAACTGTTGGGCAAAGCGCTTGGGCGAACCGGCACTAGTGGTCACAGCTGGCACTGGGTAAGCCAACAAGTATGTCACCATGTCCACAATATTGGGCTGTTGCAACATCAAATTCACGGCAAAAGGTTGATCGGTGCCTGCACGAACTTCAGCAATTTGTTCCGCCAGTTGTTCCGTGGTCAATCCGGCTGTCGTCAACACGCCGAGGCCCCCAGCTTTGGCCACGGCAATCACTAATTG
>CAKRHU010000358.1 GCA_934339215.1 uncultured Lacticaseibacillus sp. | reverse complement strand
AAACACATCACAATTAATGTGCCAAGCAGTTGGCAAGTCATCACCAAATAATTTGATCATGAACTAAATGGCAGACGATGCGCGTTTGTCAATCGCGATAGTCAAAAAAGCAATCACTGATCACACCCGAGGGTTTGGGCTGATCAGTGATTGCTTCTTTTTGTCGTTTAGTTTTCGGAAATGGTTTTCTCCCAAGTGAACTGCTTGTGGGCCAAGCGGATCACCGCATCACAGCGATTGGCCACATCTGGTTCATGGGTGACGATGATGACACATTTGCCAAGATCGCGTGCAATTTCTTGGAACAAGTTGATCACGGCATCGGTGTTTTCTTCATCCAAATTCCCAGTCGGCTCATCGGCAACCACCAGTGGTGCATCACACACCATGGTACGGGCAATGGCGACGCGTTGTTGTTGACCACCAGAAAGCTTTTGCACATTTTTGGTCATTTGTTCTTCAGATAACCCGAGTTTGGCGAGCATTTGCTTGGCGAAGGCCTTGTCGCCTTTATGCTTGGAATCCGTGATCGCCATCGCCGACATCAGATTCTCTAAAGCCGACATGTAGGTGAACAAGTTATACGCTTGAAAAACGATGGCGACATCATTTTTACGGTAGTTGGATAAGCCGATGCCGGCAATATCGGCACCGTTGAATTTGATTTTGCCACCGCGCGGTTTGTCGAGGCCGGCCAGCAAGGATACCATGGTGGTTTTCCCAGAGCCAGATTGGCCGACGATCGCATAAGAGTGGCCAGCGCTGAATTCTAAGTCAACATCTTTGAACAATGATTGATCGGCACTGGTGTACCAATACGTTAATTTTTCTGTGGTTAACATGACAGTCCTCCTATCCGATCAAGACTTTCTTTGGCTGCAAGCGTAAGATCCCGCCTGCCCCGACCAAAATGGCGATGAAAATGATCACGAGCCCAACCGCAATCAATAACAAGATGGCTTGTGGTGTGACTTGCGTGGACAGCTTGGTTTGCTTTTGTTTTTGCGTGGCCATCGCATTGGCACGATTGCCCATTTGACCACTTGGCGCGCCACCTTGGACATTGCCAGCGCCGCCAGGCATGCCGCCCATTTGACTCGTGGTGCTAGTCGTGGTGGTTTGCGTGGAGACGATTTGTTGCGCAAGTTTATCGCCGACAAACTTCCCACCAACACCAGCAACGCCAACACCGACCACTAAGACTACCAGCAATTCAACGAAGAATTGGGCGATGATCTTCATGCGGCTTTCACCTAAAGATAACAACACACCAATTTCATAACGGCGTTCGCGGATCATCAAGATCACGATCAAGGCTAAAATAATCGTGCCGGCGATCACCACCAGCCAGACGATTTTGTTGGCAAAACCGGTGACAGATTTCATCGAAGCCTTGACCATTTGATAAGACGCATCATCAGAATTGATCGAATACTTAGACGTGTTGATCAGCTTCTTGGCTTGGGCTTTGACACTTGCGACTTTAGACGGCGTGGAAACATTGAAGGTCACAGAATCTGCGGTGCCAGCGTACTTGCTCCCTTTCAAAGTGTTGGCAAAAGCGGTCCCAGTGAACACCGTGTTGGCCGGATCTGATTGACCTGGGCCCATCGAAGCGGTGGCACTAGACTTGGCTTTGTAAATGCCGACAACTTTTAAAGTGTAGATTGACTTGCTACCAGTGGTCGACTTCAACTTAATGGTACTCCCAACTTTCAGTGAGTTGGATTTGGCTAAGTTGGTTTCGATGACGACATTCTTGGTATCAGCGTCACTGGCTTTCAGCCCCCGGCCGGAAGTGATGGTGTAGGTACCATCAGAGAAGTTTGCGTTCGACGCGGTGCTGGTGACCCCAGAAACGGTAATGTCACCACTTGAAGAACTCGTTCCTCCCGGCATCTTCCCACCAAAGCCTGATGATGGGCTTGACGTTTCGATCGCATCAAAACCTTTAGCGTTAGCTGATGTCGATACCGTTGCCGAGTAGCTGGAAACCCCAGATAACGAGGCAATTTGCTTAGCAGTGCTCAATTTCACCGGACTGGTGGTGAGTTTTGGCATCGTCGGCTTACCAGATGTTGTGCTGGTTGTTGACCGCATTTTCTTAAAGGCGGCTTCTCGATTGGCACTTAACGTCAAGGTGGCGCCAACTGAGTCTTTGGCTTGTTGCGTCGCCGTGGTTGCGGCACTTTTGATCAAAAGGCCTGCCAGCACAAATAACATAATGGCACTAGTCACAAGAATCAGCAGTGCGGTGCGGCCTTTTTTAAAGCGCAGATTCAACCAGGCGCGTTTGACAAAATTCATAACAATCGCTCCCTTAT
>CAKRHU010000357.1 GCA_934339215.1 uncultured Lacticaseibacillus sp. | reverse complement strand
AGCAACGACTGATCATGTCGACTTAAATGATTTACGCCCAGCATTGTTTTCCAGTGCGGTGATCGCCGCTGGTGGTCATCAACCGCAGATCATTACCGGTAAGTTCACCACTGAATCTGGCTATCAAACCATGACCAAAGCCCTGGATGAAATGCCTGAAGCCCAGCGGCCAACGGCTTGGTTCGTGGCGTCAGATACTATGGCAATCGGTGCGATCAAAGCCTTACAAGAACATGGTGTGAGCGTTCCTGAACAAGTGCGGGTGATCGGATTTAACGATTTAGCGGTTGGCCGCTTTTTGACCCCAGCATTATCCACCGTTCATGTGCCGACTGCCGAACTTGGCCAAGCGGCAGTGCATCTGTTAACTGACCTTCGCAACGGCACTTATACGCAACCCTTGAAACTAACCATTGCTAGCACCTTACAATTACGTCAAAGCTAATCAAAAAACTTATATATAGAGGAGCATCACTCATGGATAAGACTCAATTGGCTCAAGGCTTCACGAAAGCATTCAACACTGCCCCGGCCGCCTTTTACTTCGCCCCTGGTCGCATCAACTTGATCGGCGAACATACTGACTACAATGGCGGCCACGTTTTCCCATGTGCGATTTCACTGGGGACTTACGCCGCAGTCGGTGACAACGATCAAAATGCCTTGCGTCTGATTTCTGGTAACTTTGAACAAAACGGTGTCATCTCCATCGCCTTAGATCAACTCAACTCCGCCAAAGATAACAAGTGGAGTGACTACTTCAAAGGCATGGCCCAAGTCCTTGTGGCCAACGGCGCTAAACTCACCCACGGCTTGGATGTTTACATCTATGGTAACTTGCCAAACGGTGCCGGCTTATCTTCTTCTGCTTCTTTGGAATTGTTGGCAGGCACGATTTTAAACACCGCTTTTGATGCAGGGTTTGAAATGCTCGACTTGATCAAGTTCGGCCAAAAAGTGGAAAACAATTACATCGGTGTTAACTCCGGCATCATGGATCAATTCGCCATTGGGATGGGTAAAGCAGACCGCGCCACGTTCATGGACACTAACACTTTGGAATATGAATCCGTTCCAGTCGAACTTGGCGACAATGTCATCTTGATCATGAACACTAACAAGCGCCGGGAATTGGCTGATTCCAAGTACAACGAACGCCGCGCCGAATGTGAAGAAGCCTTGGCCCGCTTACAAACCAAACTCGACATCAAATCATTAGGCGATTTAGATGCTGAAACCTTCGATCAATACAGCTACTTGATTTATGACGCTACCTTGATCCGTCGCGCCCGTCACGCGGTTTTGGAAAATCAACGCACGCTGCAAGCGGTCACTGCCTTAAAGGCCGGCGAGCTTGACGCCTTTTCTCGCTTGGTTTCCGCTTCTGGGGTATCCTTGGCTTATGATTATGAAGTCACAGGCATTGAACTCGACACTTTGGTACAAACCGCTTTGCAACAACCAGGTGTCTTAGGCGCCCGGATGACTGGTGCCGGCTTTGGCGGTTGCGCGATCGCCATTGTCAACAAAGATGCCGTTGAAGCCGTTAAGACTGCGGTCGGCGCTGAATACGAAAAGACGATCGGCTATGCGGCAGACTTTTATGTTGCTGAAATCGCCGACGGTCCAAAGGCTTTATAATCGCTCGTTGTTTCACGTGAAACTCGTTAGTTGAAAGGAAGATTATTACATGACAATTGCTGTTTTAGGTGGCGCGGGCTACATCGGTTCGCATACGGTTGCACAACTGGTTAAAGCGGGTCAAGACGTTGTGGTTTTGGATAACTTGATCACTGGCCACAAACGCGCGGTTGATCCAAAAGCCCGGTTTTATCAAGGCGATATCCGCGACTACCACTTCTTGAGCCAAGTGTTCTCTAAAGAAAAAATCGACGGTGTGATCCACTTTGCTGCCTTCTCCATCGTGCCAGAATCGATGAAGGACCCGTTGAAGTACTTTGACAACAACACGTCAGGCATGATCACCTTGCTGGAAGCGATGAATCAATTCGGCATCAAAAAAATCGTCTTCTCCTCAACTGCCGCGACTTACGGCGAACCAAAGCAAGTACCGATCCATGAAGATGATCCCCAAGTACCAACCAACCCTTATGGTGAATCAAAGCTCGCCATGGAAAAAATCATCAAGTGGGCTGACGTCGCTTATGGCATTAAATTCGTCGCTTTGCGTTACTTCAACGTCGCTGGGGCAATGCCAGATGGTTCTATCGGTGAAGACCACCACCCTGAAACGCACTTGATCCCGATCATTTTACAAGCCGCCGCTGGCACGCGCGATGGGTTGCAGATTTTTGGTGACGACTATCCGAC
>CAKRHU010000356.1 GCA_934339215.1 uncultured Lacticaseibacillus sp. | reverse complement strand
GGCACTTGCTTTGGTTCACCGTAAGTGGCGGCAGTTGAAGAGAAGACGATCTTCTTGATGCCGAATTGGTTCATCGCTTCCAGTAAAGTGATCATGCCACTGGTGTTGTTGTCGAAGTACTTCAACGGGTCCTTCATCGATTCTGGCACAATGGAGAAGGCGGCAAAGTGAATGACACCGTCGATTTTTTCCTTGGAGAACACTTGGCTCAAGAAGTGGTAATCGCGGATATCGCCTTGATAGAAACGGGCCTTGGGATCCACCGCGCGCTTGTGGCCAGTGATCAAGTTATCCAAAACCACAACATCTTGGCCCGCTTTAACGAGTTGTGCGACCGTATGCGAACCGATATAGCCCGCGCCACCTAAAACAGCAATTGTCATTTAATAATCTTCCTTTCAACTAACGAGTTTCACGTGAAACAACGAGCGATTATAAAGCCTTAGGACCGTCAGCGATTTCAGCGACATAAAAGTCAGCCGCATAGCCGATCGTCTTTTCATATACAGCGCCGACTGCTGCTTTAACCGTTTCAACGGCATCTTTGTTGACGATGGCGATCGCGCAACCACCAAAGCCAGCACCAGTCATCCGAGCGCCTAAGACACCTGGTTGTTGCAAGGCAGTTTGTACCAAAGTGTCGAGTTCTTTGCCGGTGACTTCATAATCATATGCCAAGGATACCCCAGAAGCGGAAACCAAGCGAGAAAAGGCGTCAAGTTCGCCAGCTTTTAAGGCAGTGACGGCTTGTAAGGTGCGTTGGTTTTCCAAAACAGCGTGGCGGGCGCGACGGATCAAGGTAGCGTCATAGATCAAGTAGCTGTATTGATCAAAAGTTTCTGCATCTAAGTCGCCTAAGGACTTGATGTCGAGTTTGGTTTGCAAGCGGGCTAAAGCAACTTCGCATTCAGCGCGGCGTTCATTGTACTTGGAATCAGCCAATTCGCGGCGCTTGTTGGTGTTCATGATCAAAATGACATTGTCGCCAAGTTCGACAGGAACGGATTCATATTCCAAGGTGTTAGTGTCCATGAAAGTGGCGCGATCTGCTTGACCCATCCCAATGGCGAATTGATCCATGATCCCAGAATTAACACCGATGTAATTGTTTTCGACTTTTTGGCCGAACTTGATCAAGTCGAGCATTTCAAACCCAGCATCAAAAGCAGTGTTCAAAATTGTCCCAGCCAATAATTCCAAAGAAGCGGAAGATGATAAGCCAGCACCGTTTGGCAAGTTACCATAGATGTAAACATCTAAGCCGTGGGTGAACTTAGCGCCGTTAGCCTCAAGTACTTGGGCCATGCCTTTGAAATAGTCGCTCCACTTGTTGTCTTTGGCGGAGTTGAGTTGATCTAAGGCGATGGAGATGACACCGTTTTGTTCAAAGTTGCCAGAAATCAGGCGCAAGGCGTTTTGATCGTTGTCACCGACGGCAGCGTAAGTCCCCAGTGAAATCGCACATGGGAAAACGTGGCCGCCGTTGTAGTCAGTATGTTCGCCGATCAAGTTGATGCGGCCAGGGGCGAAGTAGAAGGAGGCGGGGGCAGTGTTGAATGCTTTTGTGAAGCCTTGAGCCAATTGAGTTTTATCCATGAGTTGTTCTCCTCTTTATATCGTTGTTTTAAATTAGCTTTGACGTAATTGTAAAGTGCTGGCAATGGTCAATTTCAACGGTTGCGTATAAGTGCCGTTGCGAATGTCGGTTAACAGATGCACAGCCGCTTGGCCAAGTTCGGCAGTCGGCACATGCACGGTGGATAATGCAGGGGTCAAAAAGCGGCCCACCGCTAAATCGTTAAACCCGATCACGCGCACTTGTTCAGGAACGTTCACACCATGTTCTTGTAAGGCCTTGATCGCGCCGATCGCCATGGTGTCTGAAGCGACAAACCAAGCCGTCGGACGTTTCGTTTCGGGCATTTCATCCAGGGCTTTGGTCATCGTTTGATAACCCGATTCGGTGGTGAACTTACCAGTGATGATTTGCGGTTGATGACCACCAGTGGCGATCACGGCACTGGAAAATAGTGCTGGGCGTAAATCATTTAAGGCGACATGATCAGTGGTAGCTTCTTGGCCAGCTAACATGCCAATTTTGGTGTGGCCTTCAGCTAAGAAATATTGCGCAATGGCGGCCAACGGTGATTGAAAATCAGGCACCACACAAGCGACATCTGCGCCAAGCACATCTTGATCGATCACCACCAGGGGTAATTTCTTGGCTTTAAACGCTTTTAATTGTGCGGGTGAATATTTGCCGATGGCGATCATCCCGATCAAGTCGTTGGTTTCAGGAAATTCATCACCAGGAAAGACTCGGACGAGATC
>CAKRHU010000355.1 GCA_934339215.1 uncultured Lacticaseibacillus sp. | reverse complement strand
TTGAAGAAAGTCTTTGCTGGCTTGCCACATTCTTTGGATGGCTTGAAAACCATTTTGATCTATCCAGTCGTTGGCTTAGCCTTAATGGGCTTGATCATGTTCTTCATCGTTAACCCAATCTTCGCTGCCATCAACGGTGCTTTGATCGGCTTCTTGGAAGGCATGGGCACTGGTAATGCCATTATCGTTGGCGTAATTTTAGCCGCCATGATGTCCATCGATATGGGCGGTCCTTTCAACAAAGCCGCTTACACTTTTGCCATCGGGATCTACCAAGCATCTAACTTTAAAGATGGTCGCTGGATGGCCGCAGTCATGATCGGTGGGATGATTCCACCTTTGGCTATCGCCATTGCCTCCACTTTCTTCCCAAAGAAGTTCACTGCCACTGAACGTAACTCTGGGATCACCAACTATGCTTTATCACTGAAGGCGCGATTCCATTTGCTGCGACGGATCCTGTTCACATCATCGGATCTTCTGTCATCGGCTCTGCCATTGCTGGTGGTTTGACGCAACTCTGGCATGTCAACGTTCCTGCCCCTCATGGTGGCATCGTCGCCTTAGCCTTAACGGATCAAAAGTTCGGCTTCATCATGTCCTTAGTCATCGGGGCGGTGATTGCCGGGGTCATCTTAGGCATCTGGCGGCCTGTTGCCAAGGAAAATGCCTAAACTTGATGTAAATGAAAACTCCACCTTTTGCGAGGTGGAGTTTTTTGTTCAAGGTTCAGTGCATAGGTGCGTGAGGCAATGCCAGTTGGCGGCTAGCTGACATACCCGAGACACGAAAAGCCGAGTTTTTCGACCACATGCCCCGACGTCAAATCAGCAAGTTGATAACCGACAATCAGTTTGTGGCAAGTCATTGTTTACGGGCAAACTGAATCACTTGTGGCGCGGATTCTATAGCAAGACTTTGTTGCCATTGATCAAAGCAGAAACATTGAGATGACTTAGGTTCTTGCATACACTCGCCGCTTTAAGAAAATGGTTTGAACAAACCACGGTTACGGTTCGATGACAACGCTATCTCGTTGGTTGCACTATGGTATACTAGCGTCATCGTGAAAGGAAGTTTGATGATGAATATTCGCTATGAAAAAATGGACGCGTGGCAAGATCAAGCCAGAACATTTTTCAAGGATCACTGGCAAACCGACACCATGGTGGTTTCTTCTGGTGAATATCGCCTTGCCGACCTTAACGGTATCGTCGCGGTGACTGATACCAATGAAGTCGTTGGTCTGGTCACTTACACGGTCCATGGTAATGCCATGGAAATCGTGTCGCTGAATTCCGTTGAACCCAACCAAGGCATTGGCACGAAGTTAATGGCCGCCGCAGAAGCACGCGCACAAGCCACTGGTTTGACCAAAATGGTCGTTGCCACCACCAATGATAATTTGGCGGCGATGCGCTTCTATCAAAAACACGGCTATCGCTTTGCCAAAGTGATCCGCGGGTCTGTCGATACGGCCCGGACGTTGAAGCCGACCGTCCCTGAAATCGGCAATGATGGCATCCCCATCCATGATGAACTCTTAATGAATAAAGATCTCCCACGTTTGTAACCAATGTAAAAGGATCCCAGTTGCCAAATTGACGACTAGAACCCTTTTTTAATGGCGATTTTCACGTTGGCCGTGACGTTCACCGCGATGATGATCAGCAAACCATTCGCGCAATTGGGCTTGTTGTTCAGGCGTTGAGCGCCCATAGCGTTGCATGATGCGCTGGCGCTTCTTCGGGTCGATACTTTGATCGAGCCAATGTTGCCAGTTGATGGCTGGTTGGTCGGGGTGAGTTTCAGTTTGGGCATTCCCGCGCGCATTCATGATCGCTTGTTGGGCTTTGCGGAAATCTTTCATTTCACTGGTGTTGAAGGTGGCCACATCTTGTTGCTGTTCTTCAGGCAAGGTTTCCACGTCATACATTTCTTGGCGCGCTTGGGCATTCAAGAAGAACGTCAAAATCGGGTAGGCTAAGTAAAACACCAAAGCGACTTTTGGAAAGAACCAGGCGACAACGAGATCCCAGGTTGCCAAAGCATCTAACCACAAGTTTGCATTGCCGTAGATTTTTTGGTAAACCTTTTGCATCGCGTCTTTGTCATCATATTGCAGGTGCACGATGATCCGCGATAAGTAGCGAAACATCATATTGACTAAAAACTGCAACCCACCATAGGCCAACACCGTGATGCGCGTCGTGTTCGCCGTCATCATGTTGGTAAACAGCGGCATCAATGCCAAGAACGCCAAAAAAATAAAACCCCGATTGTCAAGTTAAGTGCAACAAATGATGATCTATCAAAAAATTGGTATAGGTGAATCTATAATTCAGGCAT
>CAKRHU010000354.1 GCA_934339215.1 uncultured Lacticaseibacillus sp. | reverse complement strand
CGCGATGCGCCGCTGTCACCCCAGTCATGATCTGCGTGTTGGCGGCAGTGGTGAACAAAGCCGTCCCGATCACGGAAATGACTGACCAAATGATCACCCACCAAGGCTCACCGACACCACTTAACGCGATCAACCCCAGCTGGGCGATCAACATGATGACCATGCCGATGCGCATTAAGGTCGCCTGTCCCCAGTGATCCACCAAGACGCCTGCCAAGGGATTGGCCACTAACGCCGCCAAAGGGCCTGCCATCAGCACCAAGCCCGTGATTCGACTATCGAGGTGGACGACTAATTGCAGATAAATCGGCGCCAATAAAACGAATGCATACGCCGCGATGAAACTCAAAAAGCTCGCCAACAATGGGGTCGCCACTTTTTCGCCTTTCAACAAGCTGGCTTCAAATAAAGGTGCGGATTTCCGTTTTTCCACCTGCAACCAGCCCCACAAAACCAAACCGATCACTGCAAGACCAACAAGCGCGATCACTGGTTGTCTGCCAGCCAACCCCGACACGGCATAAAAGCCGCCAGCTAGCAGGATCAATCCGCCAACCCCCAGCCAATCAAAGCGCGCGTTTTGTAAATGGGAAACATTTTTCGGCAAGGTCCACACTGAAAGTACCAAACATACCACGCCGATCGGGACATTCACCCAAAAAATCTCCCGCCAGCCCCAATTCGCCAAAATTAGCCCACCGAGTCCCGGACCAGCCAACGCGCCTAATGAAATAAAAATACTTTCAATGCCAAACGCCCGGCCTAATTGTTCAGGCGGAAACAGATCCGTCACCACCGCATAACTGGTCGCCATAGTCATACTGGCCCCGATAGCTTGAATCACGCGTCCGATCAATACCACGCTCAAATTATTGGTCGCCCCGGCTAACCACGACCCCAACACAAATCCCGCTGTGCCCATTTGAAACAAGCGGGTCCGCCCAATGCGATCACCGAGCTGACCAAATGGCAGCAATAGCGCGCTGATCGTGATCAAATACACGCTGATCACCAAATTCACTGAAGCCGTGCCAACGTGCAACGCGCGCGCCATCGTCGGCACCGCAATGGTCACAATACTGCCGTCAACCACCACCATAAAGAAAAACATCCCCAACACACCTAACCCCAACCACCGTTGCATCGCCTTCATCACGCCACCTCCTCATATCGGTAGGGAAAGTATAAATTGGTTTATTGAATCCGGCAAATTTTAAGCATGAATCTCGCACAACGACCTGCTTGATGGTGCTCGAACCTCAACCAAAAAAATGAGTGCAATAAAATTTACGCCACTCAAAAAGGCTTCACCCACCTTTTGCTTGGGACGAAGCCTCATCTTGCCATTAATACCGTTTTACCACCGCAGTCCGCACATTGATTTCTACCATTGTATGCCCGTCCCACAAGTAGATCTTGTCATACGGCACATCAGCTAGTTGCTTTAATACCCCGTCCACTTCAGCCCGTGCATCTGGCATCACGTGAATGAACAGATTATTTTCGTTGAAGTGGCGATATTGTTCAAATTTCTCAGATTTCCGCTGAACCGCGCTGGCCACATCATTCAACGCGCCAGAAGACAAGGCACGTTGATCGTTTTTTTCATTGAATCGGTAATGCGTCTCGATGCCCATTCTTGCAAGCGCCCGGCGCTTTTGTTTAGTCGGCTCTTGGACCAATAGTTGTCGGAGGTCATCACGCACACCAGCCGTCACTTCAACGCCGATATTGTCAATTTCATCTTGAATATCGGGTCGATCCGCCAACCTCGCATGTTTGAAGCGGTCAGGTAATCGTAATTGTAAAGCTTCCAATGCAGTTTGCTCAGAATGCAACATTCGTGTCGGCATGCGTACACCTCCTTTGCTATCATCATATCATCGCCAAACAAAAAGCGCATCGCTCAATGCCGTTCTTTCGAAATTGACCAATTCAAAAAGGCCGCCTAATCCGCTTGCAACAACAGGTAGGAGAACCTCATTTTTAATTCACTGAATTGACTATATTATCTTAATTCTTCTCGATAAGGCATGATCACTTCATCGAGCTCTTGTTTCCAAGCCGACTTCATATCAAACCGTACCTTAAACAAGTTTGCGTCAGGATGTTGAGCTTTGTACTGTTTCGTATCCATATGCTGATTCAAATCGGACAACCCAGGCACCTCTTGATCACTTGAATAGTATTGAATCACAGAACTGTGCAAGTCCCCAACTGGAGTACACCAGGTCTGTGAGAATTGATCAATGACATCATCAACAGCAGTATCGAAATACCGACGTTTCAAAACAAAGACGTCTTCATCGGCATCGATTTCGTTCCCGTCAATGGCATCCAGGATCATGCGATAAATTGTT
>CAKRHU010000353.1 GCA_934339215.1 uncultured Lacticaseibacillus sp. | reverse complement strand
ATTGAGTCGGTCAGCGGCATGATCGCAGTGGGCGATGCGTCCAAAGAGATCACCGATGAAGACGTGAAAGCCGTGGCAGCCGCTGCGTTGGTGCGTAATTTACCACCAGAACGCGAAAGCTTGTCACTGACGCCGACCGAATTTATCGTTGATGGCTTTGATGACATTAAAGACCCACGGGGCATGATCGGCGTGCGCCTTGAAATGCGTGGGATCTTGTTCACCGTGCCCAAAACGGTATTACATAATACCAAAAAGGCCTTGAGCAAGGCCGGTTTATCGATTCGTACCGTCGTCATCAACCCCTTAGCGACTGCCCAAGTGGCCTTAAGCGATGGTGAACAAGACTTCGGTACCGTGTTGATCGATATCGGTGGCGGTCAAAGCACTGCGGCGGTGATTCATGATCACAAGCTGAAATTTACCTCAGTGGATCAAGAAGGCGGGGAGTTTGTCACCAAAGATATTTCGGTGGTGTTGAATTCTGGCTTCAAAGATGCTGAAAAATTGAAACGTGATTATGGTAATGCCGACTCGTTAGCCACCCATGAAGATAACACCTTCCCAGTGACTGTCGTTGGCAAAACTGAGCCAGTGATGATCTCAGAAAAATATTTATCTGAAATCATCGAAGCCCGGTTAGGCCAAATCTTCAAACGGTTGAATGCGGCGCTGCAACAAGCCAATGCCCTGGATCTGCCTGGTGGCATTGTGATCACTGGGGGGACCACGGCGATTCCTGGGATCACAGAACTCGCACAAGACATTTTCAACCATCAAGTGCGTGTGTTTATCCCAGGTGAAATGGGCTTGCGGCATCCGGCGTTTACCCAAGCGCTGGGATTGATTCAATACGCCGCGCACTTAACGGATATCGATCAGCTGGTGGCCAGCGTTTTGCCAAATGGTGAAGCGCCAATGCCTGTGTCTGATCAAAAACCCGCCGCCAAGCCAACGCCAACGGCTAAACCCGCAGACGCTGAACCTGACACCACCGAAAAGAAGCCGAACGCATTGCGGCGCTTCTTCGGTAATTTCTTCGAATAATTTCCCTAGGAGGAACGACAATGGAATTCTCACTGGATGCACAAAATGATACAGGCGCCGCAATCAAAGTGATCGGCGTTGGTGGCGCTGGCGGTAATGCCGTCAATCGCATGATCGCCGAAGACGTCAAAGGCGTGGAATTTATCGCCGCAAACACCGATGTCCAAGCCCTTTCAAACTCAAATGCTGAAACTAAAATTCAACTCGGCAACAAGTTGACCCGCGGTTTAGGTGCCGGGGCTACCCCTGAAATCGGCCAAAAAGCCGCTGAAGAATCTGAAGAACAGATCCAACAAGCCTTGCAAGGTGCCGATATGATCTTCGTCACTTGCGGCATGGGCGGTGGCACTGGTACTGGGGCTGCCCCAGTCGTGGCCAAAATTGCTAAAGACATGGGTGCGTTGACGGTTGGCGTGGTCACGCGGCCATTCACATTTGAAGGCCCGCGTCGTGCCAAAAACGCTGCAGAAGGGATCGCCAACTTAAAAGAACATGTTGATACCTTAGTCATCATCGCGAACAACCGGTTGTTAGAAATCGTTGATAAGAAGACGCCGATGATGGAAGCCTTCCATGCTGCCGATAACGTGTTACGTCAAGGGGTGCAAGGGATCTCTGATTTGATCACCAGCCCTGGTTTTGTCAACTTGGACTTTGCGGATGTCAAAACTGTCATGGCCAACCAAGGTTCTGCTTTAATGGGGATCGGGACTGCCAATGGCGAAAACCGCACCATCGAAGCCACCAAGAAGGCGATTTCGTCACCATTGTTAGAAGTCTCCATCGCTGGCGCCAAGCAAGTCTTGCTCAACATCACTGGTGGCCCAGACTTGTCCTTATTTGAAGCCCAAGATGCTTCTGAAATTGTGGCCCAAGCAGCTTCTGGTGATGTCAACATTATCTTCGGGACTTCGATCAACGAAGACCTTGGCGATTCTGTGGTGGTCACTGTGGTTGCCACTGGGATCGATGGCGAATCTGCCAAGCCTCAAGGCCGTGAAGCCCGCAAAGCGGAAACGACCAGTGCCTCGACTAACGCCAAATCAGACGCTGCTGATAACGCTGATCCTTTTGGTAACTGGGATCTGCGTCGCGAACCGAAACACAACGATCAACCAGCCCCATCCAAAGACTTTGATAATGTCAAGAAGACGGAATTTGATATTTTCGAATCCCAACCAACGCAAAGCCAAGATGATGGTGGCGATGATCAACCACCATTCTTCAAGCGCCGTCGTCAGTAAACCCCAGTGCGTTTTGTCGCGGGTTTAATCGACCAGGTAGCCTAGCTTGAGGGCTTGAACCCGTACTTTGGTTC
>CAKRHU010000352.1 GCA_934339215.1 uncultured Lacticaseibacillus sp. | reverse complement strand
GCTGACTTCGCGATCAGTCAACGGCTTATCGGCAGTTTCGATCATTTGATTCAAGAAATGGTTACTTTTTTCCAACCGATCGAAAAACGCCAAATAACTTTGAGAAAATTCCAAATCAGGCAAGTTCGCCTGTTTGGCGGCAAAGTGGCGCATGGTATTGAGTTGGGCAAATAACCAGCAGCGGCCAGAGTGCAGTTGATTGGTCACGGCATCAGTGTCTAATTCAATGGAAAAGGTTGGCTTTATCGTTTTGTCTTCCAATTGACCGTGACTGGCCGCATTTGGGCCCACGTTTTGCACGATTTTAGCCAAAGCTTTTGAAGCTGGCGTGTGAGCTAAGTCTGCTTCATATTCTGCGATTTGTTTAAACGTAATCGATTTTGTCATCTGTTCCTCCTGATTAACCTAACCGATCCCATGCTGGCAAGTCGATCGGCGTCGTGGCCAAGGCTTGTTGCACTTGATCCGACAAAAATTCACGCTGGATCACCATTTCATAAGCATAAGCTTGCATCCACGCCGCATCAGCATTGAAATATCCAAGGTGTCCGACTTGAGACCCCCAAGAATTTTCGACTTTCCAGCGGCGTGGTTGGTTGTCGACCAGATCCACACCAACTAAGGTCATGGCATGTGACAAGTTGGCGATTTTCGTCTTAAAACGCTCGCCTTGGCTCAAGGTGCAATCACAATCCAGCAAGTCGCTGAGTTGATACAATTCCCCTTTCAACGTTCCCGTTGGGCGATCGAGATCTTGTAAAACATCATTGCCGAATAATACCGGCTGACGGGCTTGAAGTTGGATGATCGCCAATTGACTCATCACGTCAAAAGGCACATTCACCAATAAGATCTGATGGCCGCCTTCAATATTGTCTTCAGCAGACAGGCGGTAAGTTTGCCACAACTTGAGATCTTCGCGCGAAAGCAAGGTCACTTGTTGGTCAAGATCGATGCCGACGATTTGTTGATAGAAGCTTTGCGGCGTCAATTGCGTCAGTCGGTGAAAGGCCCCCTCATCATCGCGATAAGTAAAATCAAAGGTGGTCGGCACTGACCCGTAAGCATACCCCAACATCCGATACACGTCAGCCATCCCCGCTTGTTTGATAGCTTCACGTTGTGTCGGTTCTGCTTGGCGAATTTTTACGGCTAATTGCCTTAACTTACGATTCAGCAAGCGGTTGAAATCGGCGGTATTGCTCGATGTGTAGGTTTCTGGCATCGCCGCTTTTGGCACTAAGCCATATTTTTGAATCAACGCCACCGCGTTGTCGAATTGCCCCCCGTCATTATCTGGTCGGCTGAGAATAAAGGCCAATTCGCGATCACCTAATGGTCGATCCGCCATGGCGATCATTTGCGTCAAAAAGTGATTGGCTTTTTCCAAACGATCGTAAAAGGTCAAATAACTTTCGGAGAACTCGAGATTCTTCAACTTCAAACGCGCGCCGGCCACATGGCGCAGCACATTCAATTGGGCAAACAACCAACAGCGGCCAGAATGCTTTTGTTCGGTCACGCCATCTGTGTCCAACTCCACGGAATAAGTCGGCTTCACGGATTCCAAGGGTAAATGACTCGCCGCATATAAGCCGACATTTTGAACGGCGCGAGCTTTGGCTTGGTTTAAAACCGGATAATTAAAGTGTTTAAGATCGATTGCTTTCATGAGACTCACCTGATTTTTAAAAAAGTGTGGTTTGTTGCGGGGCTAACCCACGATAATCCAAGTGTTGTTGGGCAATGAAACGCAAGGCATTATCTGCCGCATCCCCTTGCCCATTGTTGTTGAAAATCACGGCAGTATGTTGACTTTGAAACTGTTTGGCCACTTCTGCTAGTTCCAGTAATTCTGAATCTAAGTAACGATAACTGGTGCGCCCAGGCATTTGATTGGCTTGCCAACCAGCATAGTTGCGGCCATGCAAGCGCAGGATCGACCAATCGGGGTTCGTTGCCACTGGCACTAGCGGCACACTGCCAGCTGGGGTTTGTGGCTCATCGACGGCAATATGAATCAAATTCAACTGCTTCAATAAATCTAGCGTCGATTGCCGATATTCTGGTAAATACCAGCTGTCATGCCGAAACTCCACGGCGATCGGTAAATTCGGATACAACCGTCTAACACGTTGAAAATAGCGCACATTCGTTGCCGTCACCGCAAACCAAGGCGGCATTTGAAACATCAACGCGACCAGTTGTTGGCTTTGCACTAATGGGGCCACCGCTTCTTGCAATTGATTAAACTGATCTGTCACATCAATTTCTGGATCTTGTTTGTGCAAGGTCATCCACTGGCTGGCTTTAATGATGAATCGCATGCCACTTGGGACTTGCGCTTGCCAATTCAACACGGTTT
>CAKRHU010000351.1 GCA_934339215.1 uncultured Lacticaseibacillus sp. | reverse complement strand
GAGTAACACCCGCCCTTGTTGCAGGGGATACAAATTAGTTAATAAATTCATGATCGTGGTTTTGCCGGCGCCAGTCGGTCCGACTAATGCCACCACGGCGCCTGGTTTGGCTTGTAAATCGATGTCGTGCAAAATCGTGCGCGTGTCATCGTACGCGAAGCTGACATGATCAAAGGCGACCGCACCATCGGTATGCGTCACCGCCACTGCGTCAGGTAAATCACTTTCGCGTGGGGCATCGATCAATTCAAACACTCGCTGCGCTGAAACCAGCGATAATTGTAAGGTGTTGATCAGATCCAATAAATTATTGATCGGCCCGGTAAAATTCCGCAAATAAATCAAAAAGGTAAAAATCACGCCGACGGTAATGCTGCTGACATGGCCGAGAATCGATGCGGCACCAACGGCAGTGATCAACACATAAGCGACATTGTTGGTCATATTGTTGAACGGCCCGATAATACTCGACAATGCTTGGGCAATGAAGGCGGCATGGGTGTAGCGCTGATTGGTTTCATCAAACTGCTGCTGGGTCGCGTCCAAATGGTTGAACAATTGCACCACTTGTTTGCCGGAAACTGATTCTTCGATTTGCGTGTTCAAACTGCCTAGCGCCACTTGTTGCGTCATGAATGCTTTTTGCGTTAAGCGCGCGACCCCACGAGAGAATAAATAAGTCGCAACCGTCGCCAACAAGGTGATGGCAAAGAGCACGGGTGATAACCAAATCATCGCCGCGCCCATGCCGATGATCGAAATGATCCCAGTGAATAACTGCACAAACGTCTGCATCAAGGCACTGTTGATATTGTCGACATCATTGGTCAAACGACTCATCACATCGCCATTGTCATGGGTGTCAAAATAGCGCATCGGCTGGTGTTGTAAGTTTTCAAAGACATCTTGGCGAATGGCGGCACTGGTGGATTGGGCCACCGAGATCATCAAACTATTTTGAAAATATACGGCAACGCTTGCGATCACATAGACGATGGCCATGACGCCGCACACCAGCAGCAAGGTGTGCAATTGGTGATGGGAGATATAGCGATCGATGACGATCCCGTTGATCCGAGTGCCGACAATGGTGACAACAGTGGTGATCACAGTCAGGAGGAAAACAATCATCAAATATTTGCGGCTATTGGCCAAGTAATGCCACAAGCGTTTGATGGTGGTTTGCCAATCACCGACGCTGACTTTTTCCCGATGAATGTTGCGACGCGGTCTATTCATTTGCATGCCGCCCACCTCCTAATTGTGTGTCAACCAGCTGGCGATAAAATGGCGAAGTTTGATAAACGGTTTGTGAATCGCCGCGCGCTGTGATTTTCCCTGCTTCTAGCACGATAATTTCATCACAATCGATCACATTGGTTACGCGCTGAGAAATGATCACAGTGGTTTGATTTTTCCGCGCGGTGACGAGTCGTTGCTTGATTTCAGCGTTGGTGCTTTGATCCACGGCGCTGGTGGCGTCATCAAGCACCACAATATCGGGATCGTTGGTGAATGCTCTGGCCAAGTTTAAGCGTTGCCGCTGACCACCGGAGAAGTTTTTGCCGCGTTGTTCGACAGGGGCATCGAATTGATCGGCCAACGGGGTGATAAACTCGCTAGCATCTGCGATTTGCGCGGCTTGGGTCAAGGCTTCTGGCGTGGCGGGCCCACCGAAGCTCAAGTTAGACGCAATGGTGCCAGCAAATAAAATCGCATCTTGCAAGGCAACTTTGACTTTCGTGTGAACATCTGCCAGTGACATGGTTTGAATGTCTGTGCCGCCGATCGTGATCGTGCCAGAATAATCGTCGAAACTACGCGTCAACAAGTTGATTAAGGTCGTTTTCCCAGCCCCAGTCGGCCCAACGATGCCGAGGCTGTGGCCATCCGGCACGACAAATGACACATCATTTAAAATCGGCGTACTTTGATCAAAGCCAAACGTGACATGATCAAAGGCGATACCGCTGGCTTTTGGCAGTGAGGCGCTGGCTTGAAGGATCGGTGTCGCTTCATCAAGCACGCCTTGCACCCGCGTCGCAGAGGTGATGGCCCGTGAGAAGGCGGTGATAATATTGGCCGTTTGAATCATAGCGGTGGTGATTTGAATCATGTAATTGACAAAGGCAATAATCTGCCCATCAGAAATCGAGCCATGGATCGCTAAACTGCCACCATAACTCAATGCGATCACGACGCCGAGGTTGAGTAATAATTGAATCACTGGGGCTAAAGTCACCGTCGCCATGGCAGCATTTTGGCTGGTGGCTTGCAAATTTTGGTTGGCTTGTTTGAATTGGGCGAATTGATGGTCTTCAAGCACATAAGACTTGATGGTTTTGGCGCCTTGTAAGTTCTCGCGCATGCCACGGTTGACG
>CAKRHU010000350.1 GCA_934339215.1 uncultured Lacticaseibacillus sp. | reverse complement strand
TGTCGTCTTGATCGCGTTCAAACACGAACATGAAATTCACGTGATGGTCGGCGTACCAATCGGGATCGACTTGGGCGTTGAGCTTGAGCAGTTGATAATTGGCGACAGTATCTTCATTTTGAGCGCTGATGGCAAACCCTGATTGATTGTACCAACCGACCGGATTGTGATGCGCGGCGCAATAGGCATTGAACTTGATCACCACTTGTGGATCTAACAAGGTTTGATGCACCACGCGGCCATGGGCTTGCACGAAGCTCCCATTGGCCGCCACGATCGTATCGATCCCAGTCGCATCTAGCACATACTGCACTTCAAACACATTGCGACCAGTGGCGATCGCTGGTTCAACCCCATTTGCGCGCAACGTTTGGATCGCTTGTGCTACTTCCGGCAATACGGATTTATCAGCTTGTAATAGCGTCCCATCAAGATCAAAAAATACCAGTGCTTTAGCCACGCACTTCACCTGCCAATCCGTGTTGAAGATTGCCTAAGGTCAACTCTGCCGTACTTGGCAGGACCACATCAGCTTGAGCCAAAGTGTGCGCATCCCCGATACCGACCGAAACCGCGCCGGCATCATTAATGGCGGCAACGCCTGCTTCAGCGTCTTCGATCCCAAAACACTGGGCGGGATCAAGGTTCAGCAAGGCCGCCGCTTTAGCGTAAATTTCACCATTGGGTTTGCCATGCGTTAAGGTATCCGGGTCCACCACTTTGGGGAAAAAGTCGGCCAAGCCGAGGTGCTTTAAGACAAGAGGGGCGTTTTTTGAGGAAGAGGCCAAGGCGATTTGATAGCCATGTTGTTGCAGTTGGTCTAAAAAGACCCGAATGCCTGGCAAAATATCAGTGGGTTTGAGATCTGCGACTAAAGCTAAGTATTGGGTATTTTTCTCAGTGGCGAGTGCTTGTTTTTCGGCTTCAGAATAGTTGCGTTGCCGATTGCCTGCTTGAATGATCAAATCCAGTGAATGCATGCGATCGATGCCGGCTAAACTGGCTTGCAGCTCCGGTGTCCAAGTCGTGCCGACCTTTTTAGCGATCGTCGACCAGGCTTGGGCGTGCAAGCGCGCGGTGTCGCAAATTACCCCATCTAAATCAAACAATACGCCTTTAAGCGCCTTAAAGTTCGTCATGTGCGTCATCCTTTCTCAACAAAAATCGATGCATTTTTCCTGCTTGAATCATCTGGGGTCGGCCTTGAATCAATACCGTTAAATCGTGATCGGCCACCACCGCGACTGCTTGAGCCGTGACGGTCAATACCACCCGCGTTCCATGAAAATCTTGGGTCACTTGCATTGACGTCCAAGCTTTCGGTAAATTCGGATCAATGGCCAAGGTCTCTCCCAACGGATCGACCCCAGCATATACCCGCGTGGCCACATCGATGGTTGCGCCCATCACCCCAAGATGCAGCCCTTCTGCCGTCGTTCCACCTTGAATGTCGTAGTAATCAGAAAGCAAGGCTTGGTGATACAGCGACCAAGACTGATCAACGCGACCAGCTCGGGCATCCAGCAACGCGTAAACAATGCGCGAAAGTGTCGAACCATGCGTCGTACGATCCAAATAATATTGTAAATTCTGTTGGGCATAATCTTTGGGCAAGGAATAACCCATTTCTGTGATCAATTGATGGACGACCGGCTCATCGAGTAAGTAAAATGCCATTAAGGTGTCGGCTTGTTTCGCCACTTGATAGGCATCAGGCGTTTTGCCTTCTGCTTTAAGAATGCGATCCAAGCGCGAAATATCACCATATTGTTTGTGATAATCATCAAAATTCAGCTGCGCCAACTTAAAGTAGCCAGCAAATTGACCGATAATGCCGTCATCATTGATATCCAGCGTTAAATGCCGCCGCACATGATCCATTTGGGTCAGTTCCGCTTGGCTCAACGCTTGAGGTTGGAGTTGTTGTAACCACTTGAACAGCCAAGCCACCATCACATTGGTGTAGGCATTATCAGTCAGGCCTTTGGTTTTAGCATGCGGGTCATTTTCATGAAATTCATCCGGCCCCATCACGCCTTTGATGTGATAACGTTTCGTTTCTGGATCTAACTCGGCTTTGCTTAACCAAAATTTGCCGATTTCGGCCACCATGGTTTCACCGCTGGTTTGCATAAAGTCCTGATCTTGATTTAAATGATCGTACAACCACACGTTATAGGCGATCGCCAAGCTGACGTGCCGTTGGCGATTAGATTCATCAGGATCAAATTGGTTGGTCAACGGATTTAAATGCAATTGCTGAGATTGTTCACTACCGTCAGCCCCGGATTGCCAAGGATACATCGCACCAGCGTAACCCAACGCCTGGGCTGCTTGTTGCGCTTGTGGCAAACGTTTGGCCCGATAAGTCAACATCGCGCGG
>CAKRHU010000349.1 GCA_934339215.1 uncultured Lacticaseibacillus sp. | reverse complement strand
CACCTATAAAGCCAAACTCTATGGCAAAGTTTTTACCCAAGTCGATCCCAAAAGGACCACCCAAACCTGCCACATTTGTGGATTTGTGATGGGCCGTTCAGGGACTCGCAAATTGACTTTGGCAAATCGAACTTGGACATGTCCACAATGTCAGACTAAGCATGTGCGCGATCATAACGCAGCCATTAATATTTTGAATAAAGCAACGGTCTAAAACTGTTCGGGGCGCGGCAACCTGCCTCGTAAGTATGGGTAACTCCTGACTTGGAAGCGACTAGTCAGCACGCATAGGCGCTTTTGTCTCAGACTATCCAAATAAATTGTGATCGCCTCAGAGGTTACGAGGGCTGAGGTTCTTACAAGCCTGCGAATGCATTCGCGGGTGGTTGACTTAAGTGTGCACGTTGAAGCGAGTCGCGAGATTCGAGATCTGCAATTGGATTGGATCTCAGACTTTCAGGCCTTGACGCCGACTGACTCAGCGCAACCCGATCCTAAAGTCGGCGCTCGTCGCCGGTTGCAGGCATATGGGTATCGCGGCAAAACCATCAAGATTCAATTTGAATATTATGGGTTGTTAGAATATGTGTATGATCGTTTTCCCACTGCCCACGTGCTGCGATACTTGCCAGGAAAACATAATCCTTGGCCGTTTCGCGTGGCAGTGGTGGAAATGGATGTGGAGTATTCCACGGGCATTCGCATGTGGTTGATCACGCAAAGCCCGATTTTAAAAGTGATCGCGCCGCAAAACGTGGTGGCAGATGTGAAAGCGCATTTGAAATTAGCGTTGGCGCGTTATGAAGAAGACGACATCACAAACTAAAACCGTGACCTGATTTGAGGTCACGGTTTTTTGGTGCTTAACGTAGGCAATCACCCATAAACGTAGGCTGATCGTATCAAATGCTGACATAAAAAAACGCAAGTTACATATTGCCTTTGGTGTAATCCAACAGGTGATTTTTGAGTTCGGTTTCCATGTTGGACAATTCTTGTTCGGCAGCTTGACGCTTGCTGCGACCTTCTTGTTGGATCTGCAAGGTTTGTTGTAAGGTTTCCACCAAGTCGTTTTGCGTTTGGGTGAGGGTTTCGATATCCACCACGCCACGCTCGTTTTCCTTTGCGGTTTCAATGGCAGAAGTTTTGAGCATCGCTGCGTTCTTCTTCAACAAATCGTTGGTGGTTTCAGAGACTTGGCGTTGGGCAGTGACGGCATCTTTTTGCCGCAACAAGGTCAATGCGATTGCCACTTGGTTCTTCCATAATGGAATGGCGGTGTTGATCGAGGCTTGGATTTTTTCGGCTAAGGCTTGGTTGGTGTTTTGGATCAAGCGAATCTGTGGCGCTTGTTGCAAGGTGATCTGCCGGGCGAGTTCCAAATCATAAGCACGCTTTTCCAGGCGAGTTTGGAATTGCTTGAGGTCGTTGACTTCTTGCACTTGCATTTGATCGCCAGAGGCTTGCGCTTTGGCCATCGCTTCAGGAATGGTTTTGGCGTCAAGTTCTTGGAGCTTCATTTTGGCGGCGGCGATGTAGATGTTCAACGCGTCAAAGTAAGCTTTGTTTTGACCGTATAGTTCATCGAGCATTTTGTTGTCGGTGAGCAAGCCTTGTTGTTCTTTTTCCAAGCGTGAAGCGATGGAATCGATTTGGGCGCCAATTTTTTGATATTTGGCGGTGATTTCAAAAATCGAGCGGCGCACTTTACCAAACAACTTCTTAAACACATTGTTGTCTTCAGCGCGCAGTTCATCCGGGTTGGCTTCATTCAACCGCGCCATTAAGCTGGTCAAGGCATCGCCCACAGCTCCAGTGTCTTGAGACTGGACTTTATTGAGCATGGTTTGCGAGAATTGCCCCAGTTGCTTTTGGGCACTGGCGCCATAACTCATCACGGCATCTGTAGACTTGACGTCGATTTGATCGGCGAGTTGCTTGGCTTGGGCTTCTTGTTCTGGGGTCAAGCCTTGAGGGGTGGCGACGGGTTGTTCAACGGGTTTGGCGACGGGGGCTTCGGTGGCTCCAAAAGGGTTAGCCAGTAAGTCATTGACCAAATTCGTGTCGGGTTGTTGTTCTTCTGTCATTCTGCATGCTCCTTCAATTTTTGACCGGAGAGATCAACGCGGGTGTTGACGTTTTGCGTGGATTCCGGAATTTGTTTTTTAGCTAAGTTGATGTCTGCTTCTAGGGCATCGATGTCAGTTTCGACAAAATGCGCATAGTCATCGCGAATGGCATTGGCAAGATCTGCCGTGGTGTTCGCCGCTTGGGTCAATACCGCATAAGTATCGTCGGTTTTGACTTCGTGATGGCTGATGGCTTCGTATTTCTCCGCGATGCGCAACAAGTTGGGGAGCTGTTCATAAATGAAATGTGCAGCCGCACCCATCGCC
>CAKRHU010000348.1 GCA_934339215.1 uncultured Lacticaseibacillus sp. | reverse complement strand
AACGATTTCGACCATTTCGGGGAGTTCGACTACTCCCGTTCTGGTAACCCGACGCGCAAAGCTGGCGAACAAGCAGTAGCGGCCCTTGAAGGTGGCCAATTCGGCTACTTATATAGTACTGGGATGGCCGCGATTTCCAGTGTGTTGAGCATTTTTTCCCAAGGCGATCACTTATTGGTCACGAAATTCGTGTATGGCGGCACCTTCCGGATCTTAGAAGACGTGTTATCACGCTTTGGTATCAGCCACACCTTCGTCGATCCGACGAACCTAGCTGAAGTTGAAACCGCAATTCAACCCAACACTAAAGCCATTTACATCGAATCCCCATCAAATCCAGTCCTGAAAGTTACGGATATCCCCGCCATTGTGAAAATCGCTAAATCCCATGATTTGATCACTATCGCTGACAACACCTTCATGTCTCCGGTGTTGCAAAAGCCTTTGAGCTTAGGCGTTGATATTGTCGTCCACTCCGCGACGAAATTCTTATCTGGCCACTCCGATATTTTAGCCGGGGCGGCAGTGACGAACGATCCTGGCTTAGCTAGCCGTATTTACTTCATTCAAAATGCTTTCGGCGCTACCCTTGGCGTGACCGACACCTTCTTATTAGTGCGCGGGATCAAAACTTTAGGCGTGCGTATGGCGCAATCCAGCAAGTCCGCCCAACAAATCGCAGCATGGCTCGAAGCGCAACCACAAGTCACCCGCGTGTGTTACCCCGGTTTGAAGTCTGACCCAGGTTACGAAATTCAACAAAAGCAAGCCACAAATGGTGGTGCCGTGTTGAGTTTTGATGTCGGTAGCGCTGAAAATGCCAAGATCTTAGCTGAAAGCATGACCATCCCCGAATTTTCCGTCAGCTTAGGCGGTGTGGAAACCATTTTGTCTTATCCACCGAAGA
The DNA here is from genome assembly GCA_934339215.1 of uncultured Lacticaseibacillus sp. GTDB lineage: Bacteria > Bacillota > Bacilli > Lactobacillales > Lactobacillaceae > Lacticaseibacillus. Next base: position 1,491 of record CAKRHU010000348.1, on the reverse strand, counting down.
TGAGTCATGCGGAAATGAGCCCAGAAGAACAATTGGCTTGTGGCATCACCCCAGGCTTATTGCGCTTCTCCGTCGGCTTGGAAGACCCAGAAGACTTGATTGCAGACCTGGCCCAAGGCTTGGCGAAATGCAACTGATCTTAAGCTCTGGTCAACAGCGTTCCGGCGGACTGGACGTGCAACGCAATGACGCTCGTCGGGGCTAACTTTTGACCTTCGTTCACGCATGTTCTTGGTCAGTATTTATCATCTCGACCCGCTCACACAGCAATTAGCAAGCAGGTGCGATTTGAATTTGGAACGGAAGTTGGCCGCCGAGGACCCTCACTATGGTACGGCGAGCCGACCGGAGTTCCAAATTCAAATCACAACCGCCGCACCATCGTACACAGAAAGGAAAACTCAGATGAGCACACTGAACGTTGGGCTATTAGGCCTAGGCACAGTTGGCCGCGGCGTGGCAGACATCATCGCCCGCCAAACGCCACAACTGGCGCCATTAAATCTTAAAATCACCCGCGCGGCAGTGCGCAATCTCACCCCCGCACGCCAAGCAGAACATCCTGATATCGCTTTGACCACGGATGCGTTGAGTATCGTCAATGATCAAAGTATTCAAGTCATCATCGAAGTGCTCGGTGGCATCGATCTGCCTTTTGCCTTACTACAACAAGCGCTGAAAAACGGCAAACAAGTGATCACAGCCAATAAAGATCTGATCGCCACCCATGGTCGCGAATTGACGGCTTTGGCGCAACAACATCACGTCGCCTTAAATTATGAAGCTGCGGTGATGGGCAGTATTCCGATTTTACGGACGTTGAACACCAATTTTGCAGGGGATCAAATCACCGCGCTGGCTGGCATCGCCAATGGCACGTCAAATTTCATTTTGTCGCAGATGCAAGCGGGATCCAGTTATACCGAAGCTTTGCAACTCGCCCAACAAAAAGGCTTTGCTGAAGCCGACCCGACCAATGATGTGGAAGGCTTAGATGCCAGCTACAAATTGTTGATTTTAAGTCGTTTAGCGTTCAACCTCGATCCAAAGTTGTCGAGTATTCAACGCTTAGGCATCACGACTTTGCGCCGCGCAGACTTTGCCGCAGCGGACTTCTTCGGCTATACCATCAAGCCATTGGTGCAAGCCATTCGCCAAAATCAACAACTGCGCTTATCCGTCGCCCCAACCTTGGTCCCGAAAAATCACGCCTTAGCTGGTGTCGCCAACGAATTCAACGCGATTCAATTAGCGTCCAACAATACCAATTCGTTGACACTTTCTGGTCCTGGGGCTGGTTCGCTTCCTACTGCTAATGCCGTGGTGGCAGACTTACAAGCAGTGGCCTTAAACTTGCAAGCGCATTTGACCCCAGCGAACGCTGCGACGCACTTAGAACCCGCAACGAATTTGGATCTGCCTACACAACAAGCAATCAGCTTAACCTCTAATGGCGTGGTCACAGGCCTAGACGTCGCGACGCAACTGGGC
>CAKRHU010000347.1 GCA_934339215.1 uncultured Lacticaseibacillus sp. | reverse complement strand
TTACTACTATTATAGTAGTTGGATCGTGTCACAAACGGCACAATTATTCGGTGATACTGCCAATCAAAGACGCTATGGGCAATTAGCGGATGCCATTCGTGAAGCCATTCGGCAGGAATATATTACGGCAAATGGACGTTTGGCCATTGATACCCAAACCGCGTATGCTTTGGCATTAGCCTTTGATTTGGTGCCGCAAGCCCAAAAACCGCGAGTGGTCGCTGATTTGGTGCGTCGGCTTGGTAAAGATGACGATCATTTGCAGACTGGGTTTGTCGGCACACCGTTTATTTGTCGCGTGTTATCCGCAAATGGCGAACACAAGTTGGCGATGAAGTTGTTTATGAATGACGATTTTCCTAGCTGGTTATATGCGGTGAAAATGGGTGCGACGACAGTTTGGGAGCGCTGGAATTCGGTGCAAGCAGATGGCTCAATGAATCCAGATGGCATGAATTCCCTAAATCATTACTCCATCGGCGCCATCATGGAATGGGCCTATCAACAAGTCTTGGGCATTTCTGAACATACCCCAGGTTATCAGCAGGTCACCATTGCGCCACAATTTGATTATCGCTTGAAACAAGTCGCTGGGCATTTTGATTCGCCATATGGGCGCTTAGCGATCGCTTATCAAATTGAAACTGATGCGGCCCACACGGTGAACGTGACCTTACAAGTGCCAGTGGGGATGCAAGTGACCGTGCGTTTACCGCGCGCAAAAGACCAAGTGATCCAAGTCAACGGTCAAGCGATGACCGGTGAGCTGTCATTGACCAGTGGCACGTATGCGTTGCATTATATCCCGACTGAAGATTATATTGAGCGTTATTCGCTGCAAACGCCAGTTGCAACGATTATGTCAGATGCTGATTTGGTCGCAAAACTCGATCAAGTTACCGCGACGTTAGGCTTTTTCAAAGATCCTCAAAATCTGGCCAATTTAGGCAAAATGACGTTACCAAAGCTCAATGAGCTGTTGCCGTTTATCAATATTCCAGCAGCGGAAATGCAAGCCATCGCTCAGATTCTGACAACGACGCCGTTGCCGCAAAAGCAGGTGAACGCATGAGCGTACAAGGGGTTTTATTTGATTTAGACGGCATCATCACCCAAACTGCCACGTTGCATGCACAAGCTTGGGCGGACTTGGCGCAAGCCCACTTTGGCATGAGCTTGCCACCAACAGTGGCAGAAGCGACGAAAGGGGTTGATCGGGAGACCTCGTTGAAAATCGTCTTAGCCAGCCTTGATCAACAGGTCACCCCGGCTGTTTTCAAACAATTAGCCGCAGAAAAAAATGCCCGTTATCAAGCGAGTTTAACTGATTTATCGCCTGCTAGTATCTTGCCAGGGATTCCGGATTTGCTGGCGACCTTGCGAAAAGCAGGGATTAAGTTGGCCTTGGCATCAGCGAGCCAAAATGGTCCCCGCATTTTACAACAATTAGGCTTAAGCAATAGTTTTGATGCCATTGCCGATCCCACTCAAGTCGCGCACGGTAAACCGGCACCGGATATTTTTATTGCCGCTGCGCATGCGTTGGCTTTAGCGCCAGAAGTTTGTGTTGGTGTTGAGGATGCACAAGCTGGGGTGTTGGCGATCAATGCCAGTGGTGCCGTAGCCGTCGCGGTGGGGGATGCCAAGTTACTTCAAGCTGCCCAAGTGGTGGTCCCAAGTACTGCTGAGTTGTTGTTGCCGTTGTTTCAAAAGGCATGGCTAATGGCCCAAGATCATCAATGAATGTCGGAGGAATTTGTATGAGAATCGCGTTAATTGCCCATGATGAAAAAAAGCCTTTGATCAATCAACTGGCCATCGCTTATCAGCCGATCTTAGCCCAGCATGAATTATTTGCAACTGGCCATACTGGTGAACAGATTCATCACAGCACTGGTTTACCAGTCACTTGCTTTAACTCTGGACCATTAGGTGGTGATCAAGAAGTTGGCGCATTGATCGCAAAAAATCAGCTTGATTTGGTCATTTTTCTGCGCGATCCGTTGACCGCGCAACCTCATGAGCCTGACGTGAATGCCCTCATTCGGCTATGTGACGTTTATAATGTCCCATTGGCGACGAATATCGGCAGTGCTGAGGTGTTGTTGCGGGGGTTGGATCAAGGCTTCATCAATTTCCGTTCGATGATCAACGGCGATACCAGTCAACATGACGATTATTGAAATTGAAGTGACAGCCTCCCGCTTTGATGAAGTTCGCTGAAAGCAGTGTCGCAAGAAGTCATCGTGTGTTGGTAAAATAATCTAAACTTGATCCTCCTGAACCATTGTGGTGCAGGGGGATTTTTTGTGCTATGGCATCAAAAAAGGGCGCTACAATTTTTGGAGTTGATAGACATCTTGTCTGTTGGCTCCTTTTTCTATACCATTTATCTTTTAA
>CAKRHU010000346.1 GCA_934339215.1 uncultured Lacticaseibacillus sp. | reverse complement strand
GCAGTTGCCAGAACACTAACCCGACTGCGATCACAAAGGCCGCCAACAACAAACCGATCATCCAAATCTTCATCGTCTTCACCTCATATCAATCGCAGCAGCAGATAAAACGCCCCGCACACACAAACCACCATCGCCCCAAATAGAATCATCATCAACCACGGCACCTGGACAAAAAACGTCAAGGCAACGGCTAGTGCAACGTTCAATGCCAATAGCAATCCTAGCCACTTGCCAGCACGCACCACATTGGTTTCCGCCATCCAAGTTTTTACCATTTGCTGATCACCTCGCAGCAATTCATCTAAGGAAAGGTGATAGATTTCTGCCAAGCGCATCACGCGTTCAATGTCGGGATAGCTTTTCGACGTCTCCCAATTAGAAATCGTTTACCGACTGACCCCTAATATTTCTGCGATTTGCTCTTGTGATAACTGGTGCTTTTGTCTTGCACTGCGCAGTTGTTCACCAATGATCATCTTTCAGCCCTCCTCAACTCGGAGATTACGAAATTCTGGGTCAAATGATTAGCCAATATTTTTGACAACGATGATTTGAAGCGTCAAAAATATCCTCAAGCCCATTTTGCACCATCGCGTCGCTCATTTCCCGGGAAATTTTCCCCGCAATAAACGCTTGCTAGTTGAATTCACGCTTTTTCGTTGTGTTCTGATCAAGGCGCGCGTAGGCTAAAGTCGAGGTGAGAAATATGTTAAAAATGGGTGATGCCATTCGTCTGCAACGCGAACACGTCGGGCTTTCGCAATCTGGATTAGCGGAGAAACTAGCCTTAACGCGCCAAGCCGTATCGAATTGGGAACGTGATCTCAGTTATCCAGATGCTGACATGTTAGTCCAACTATCTACTGTTTTAAATTGTGATGTCCGAGTGCTTTTAGGCACCAAACAACGCGTGGAGTGGCAAGGGTGGCTGCGAACGCGCCTACAAGATGTCGAAGAGATCATGACATCGCCAAAAGGCACCCCGCATCCAGACGTGGTATCCGTAGCCAAGCAATATATCAAAGAGCTCGATGGCCTATTGCGCTATGAACCAAACCCAACACCACAGCTACTCGACATTACTGACGTCTTAGCCCAAGTTTATCGCAAGCTTGACACGGCTAAGAATCCGGAAGCGTTGCTCAATCGCATGGTGAACTACATTCGCGTCAAAGCCAAAGCTGGCAATTATATCTTCCCAAGACCACAAGAAAGTCTCTTGGGTGAGCTGGCTTGGTTTGGCGCCAAAGCTGGGTGGAACGGGGCTTATATGTCTGATTTTTCCGATAAGCGGCAATTTTACGGGTTGTTAGAGCCGATGCCGCGGCGAGATTAAAGCAAAGGGCGCCTTGACGAATCAGTCAAAGCGCTTTTTTCAGGCTTTATATTTGTGACTGTAATGCCACAACCGATCACAAAGAAAAATGCCACTGTGGTCAACATTGAAAAAGTGTTGGTATCGTTCATGGTGAGAATATTTTGACCTTGAAGCAAATGGATCACCGCCAACAACACTTGGACCACAACAACCAGCTTCAGCGTTGTGCTTGCGGCTTTGTCGACGATCATCCGGCGGCGTTCATCCTCACCGCATGCGATCACCACCAACGTAATCACGATACAAAGCGTAAAAATCCCCAGTAACCCAAATGCGATGATGGCGGCGATTATCATTTCGCATATTTCCCTATTGTCTGAACAGTTCATCCACAGTCGTATGCAAACTATCGGCCAACGCGAAGGCCAGCTTCAACGTCGGATCGTATTTATCATTTTCAATGGCGTTGATGGTTTGACGCGAAACCGCGCAAGCCTCAGCTAATTCTTGTTGGGTGAGCCCAGCTTCGGTTCGCAAGTCATTGATTCGGTTCTGCATTAATTCATCATCCAGTCTAAGAAAACAACGCCATACGTGAATAATAAGAGCAGCAACAAGCCTGACGCCGCAATCAACGTGATCCACGCACTAGCATTCAAGCCACCCTTACCTAACTTGCGGCGCTGCAGGACTTGTGTCGCGATAATCCAAATCATCCCTTGTGAGCTCATCACAAATAGCCAAAACGGATCCATTCGACCATGAACGCTTTGCCAAAAGGTGTAACCTGCCAGCATCAAAATCAAATAAATGTACGCGACCATTAACCCTTGCTTGCTGAACATTTGGTCCATTTCATCATTGCGTTTCATCGCAATCTCCTCCACAAGATGTCCAATGTTTTTGATATCCATAATATAGCGAGCGCTTTCTGCAAAGTCAAATTCTTTTGACATCAGAATGCATTCAATTCAAAAATCGCACTCAGACGTTGTCGTCTAAGTGCGATGCGTTGCAAAAAATAGTTTTCAAATCTAACGCGCCTTTCCCCGGGAAATAAAATTCTCGAACGCCTAAGATGCAGAATCGCGGTATAACGCACTTTTAGAGGCGCGTTGCCGCACG
>CAKRHU010000345.1 GCA_934339215.1 uncultured Lacticaseibacillus sp. | reverse complement strand
TAAATAAGGATTGGCTTGTTGCAAGTTCACTTCTAAGCGATCTTTGGAAATCGCATGCACCCCAAGGCTAGACACCGGTTTCTTGCCGGTGCGCACCGCGACGCCATTCTTCAAAAAGTCGATCCGAGACGCGTTTCTGGCATTGGTTTTCGGATCGGCAAGCTTCTCCCAAGCATACACGAAATCTTGTACCGTCACTTGTGCCCCATTGCTCCAGTGATAAGGCCGCAAGTAAAACACATACGTCAGCATATCCGCAGACACATCAGGCTTGCCATCAGAAATCGCGCTGACGATGTTGCCTTTGGCGTCGCGCGCGTATAATCCCACCACCGTTGAACTGATGGTGGAGCTGGCCGTCAAGGATGAATAAGTCGTTGAATCCAAAGTTTCCACGCGCCCGCTTGCCGCCACTCGCAAGGCATTGGCAGTGGTGTCAACTTTTGTGGCTTGTTGATGCAAGAACGTGCCGATCCCGACCAACAACGCAATCCCAATCCCAACGCCTAACTCGAGTAGGTGATGCTTTTCCATTTTCCTGCGCCCCTTTGAAAATACTTCTATCAATAGGGTAATCCATGGACTATGATATTGATAGAAGAATTTTTTCAAAAATGGAGGTTGTCTATGTTTGATTGGGGCAATTGGGTGATCGAGACGATCATTGCCGCCTTCTTCATTTCCGGATTTGTGGTATTTTACAATTCGCGCTTGATCACATTATGGGACCTTGCACGCACGCAAAAACTCAATGAGCATATCGCGTCGACGGTTTTCATCTACTTAATGGTGGCTTTTTGTCTGTTTGCGACTTGGGCCAATCCCAATAACTCCACGGCTTATCTTAATTGGGCGTTGTACATCCTATTTATTCCGCTGATCGATGACAATATTATTGTGCCTGAATTTCTCGTCCGGGCGCTTGGAATCGTTGCTTTTTGGTATTACACCAATACGGTGCGTGCGACGATGTTTTATGTGTCGCTACTCGCTGTGCTCGTGATTTTAGGTGTCATGTTTAAATTCCGCAAGCAAATCCACCGTCACTTGCTGTTGAATATTGAAATCACCGCTTGGATCGGGGTCGCCTTTTGGATCACGCAAACCCAACTAACGCTCACTGCCAGTTTAATGGGCACGGTGATGTTTGTGTTGATGAATTGGTTCACCAGCTTGTATTGGTCTTCTGAACGCTTAGCCAACCTAGAGCGCAACCGCTTGGAACAACAAGTCAACTCCGATACGCTGACCAAAGCGGGATCGTTTTTCGCCTTTAAGTCTGATTCTGTTGCGGCATTGGCCAAAGCCCAGCGCAACAACAGCCCGTTGACGTTGGTGATGTTTGACATCGATCACTTTAAACAAGTGAACGACACCTATGGTCATGCCGCTGGCAACGCCGTGTTGATTGGCGTGACAGAATTGGTTCAAAACTTAGTCGACACCAGACTTTATCGCACTGGTGGTGAAGAGTTCAACTTAATTTTTGAAACGCCTAAAGCGCAGATCCTGCCATTGATGCAACGCCTGCACCGCCAAGTCAAAAATGCCGACTTTGTTTATGAAGGCCAACACATCAGCGTCACCTTGTCGATGGGCATCACGATTTTGAACAAAGGTGACTTGAGTTTCGAAGATGTTTACGAGCGCGCTGATGCCAACTTGTATTTGTCCAAACGCTCAGGCCGTGACTGCATCACCGTCGATGGTCAACAATTAACCTTGGCATAATGGAATTGCCCCACTGATCCATCAATCGGTGGGGTTTTTATTTGCGCGTACACCAAATAAAAAATAGAAAAAACGTTTATAACCGATAGTCTTGTCACGCACGTTCAAACGCGTTATGCTATGTCTGAATTCTAGGAGGAGTGAGTGACTTAGCGCAGGTCACCCGTACCACAACGCGTTGGGCGGCAGTGCCCGCTAAACAATCTGGAGACGATCCCGCAGTAGGCTGGGCTTTACTGTCGAGTGCTATTGGATCTCCAGTTCCAAAATGCCGGCAAAGAAGGGTCCCCTTTGGTGGACTCAATCCAAGTTACCGCCGGGAGTAGTGACCTCATGGTGACATGAGTCGCAAGGCGACGTCTGTGTGCGAAAGGCTAATGCATTGCTGATTAGCGCCTAACGCGGTTGAGGGTTAAGATCCCAAGGCCCGCAGCAACGTCCTTGAGTTGTGAGAGAACTGCATGAACGTAATCAAATAGGCGTTAAAGCCGCAGACCCACGAAATAGTTCGCTGTTTCGTGGATTTGTTGTGCCTTCAAATGAATTTCGCCTTTCAGAGACTCATACTCATTTCAATTCAAATCCAGTGATCATTTTCACCAACACTGTCCGGTATCGTAAGTGTTTCAGGCCCGCCATCAGGTGCCAGTGGCCTATCTTCGTTACAGTGATTTGAAATTGGGACTCCAGCTGGCCACCGGTACGTGGAGAGGGTCCTCGC
>CAKRHU010000344.1 GCA_934339215.1 uncultured Lacticaseibacillus sp. | reverse complement strand
TTCGGAAATCAAGCGAAAAACTCCAACTACGCAAAAAATAATAATTCAACAAAATTAGAAATAAAGAAGCCCTGCCAGCCAATTCCTCTCGGCAATGAATTACCGAGAGGAATTGGCTGGCAGGGTATATGAATAAAAAACTGATCAAATAGGCGAATAAATACGGCGCATCTGCTAAAATAGCAGTCCATTGCGGACTTTCTGGGGTTTTAAATTCAAGGATCATAATGGTCATGATAATCGCAATCACTGCATCAGTGAAAGCTTCGACTCGTGCGTGGTTCGTAAGCGACTCCTATAGGTTAGCGTCATGCATAAAATTCAGCGGTGATAAATCGGTGCTGTCCATCAACAATTTCATCGTGAACTCGTGCCAAGCGTTCAACGCAATGGCCGCATTGGCGGCAGTTGCCGTGGTCGCAAGTCCTGCCAAACCATTTTCATCAAGGTCGGCGCTGGCAGCGTCTGCTTGGGCGATGCTGGCCAGGAGCTTTTGATGAGTGCTAGTTTGCACGGCGTCTAAATCTTTGGCAAAGCGCATGAAGTGGGCGTCCACTAAAACGCTGGCCAATTTGAATTGCCAATAAGCGGAGTTGAGGTCAGCAGGCAGTTCGCCTTGTTTGAAGCTTTCCGGTGTGTCCGTTGTCCCAGCAAAGAAGGGGATAAATTGACTTTCTGCGGCGACACCCATCGCTTGCCAATGAATGTCTGCAATCGGTTGCGGTAAGTTTTGGCGCATTTGTAAGACGTGGGCTTCTTGCGTTTTGGCCACAGAAATCGGGCGATAGTGATGCGGGAACTTGGCGCGCGGGTCGGCAGGATCGAATTCCGTTTCTTGAAAATGCGACCCTAACACACTAAATGCATCATCGACATGCAACAAACGATCGGCTTTTTGAATAAATGGCAAGTCACTGGATTCGGGATCTTGTTTGACACTTGGGGTTAAGCGGCGTTGACCGTCCCACACCCGTGCCGTGTTATAGGTGCGATCAAAGCTGGAATCGGTCCCAAAAATTTGGCGGAAGTTGAAGTCGGTACCAGGCGTCCATAATTGATGGCTTTCAGCGAAATCTTTGAGGTCCGCACTGTACATAAAGTCATCGCTGTCAAAATTGATCACTTGAATCGCGAGTTGATTAGCGACAACGGCGTAACTATCATCTGGAATGCGTTGGGCGACATAACGATGGCCGGTGGCAACTTCCATATACCAGGCTTCATCGTGATCGGCAAACAAAATGCCGTTGGCTTCGCCGGTGCCGTATTTTTCAACGATATCGGCTAAGCGCTGGACGCCTTCGCGAGCAGATTTCACATATGGTAAAACGACGGTGACCATCGCTTCTTCAGTGATCCCGTCTTCAATGAATGGGTCATAAGCGAGCACGCGCATATTGGCATAGGCAGATTCTGTGGCGCTCATGGCGACGCCAGCGCTGTTGATGCCAGCTTCTTCGAATAAACCGAATTTATCAGTCCATTCAGGCGTAGCGGTATAAGCTAAAGCATTTTTAGGCAAAGGCATTGCGAATTTGTTGGCTTTTGAGGCGAATTGTTGCGCGTCAGCGACTGGCGCATGCTTGACGATGTGTTTGGGCCAAGCGGCTTTCGAGTCTTCGTTGCGCCCGATGATCACCGAATGATCAAAGGTGGCATTTTTGCCGATTAAAATACTGGTACATGAACTGCGAGTTAACATTTGGCCACTTCCTTTTTCTTCTATTAGATAGTATACCTTGAAGCCGTAAAAAATGCGAAACGGGCTTTCTTTTCGTAACCGCTGATCTATGCTAAAATAACAGCATAACAATTAAAGGGGACTTTCTCATGCCATTCGTTCATATCGATTTAATCGCGGGCCGCTCTCGCGAACAACTGCGCCAAATGTGTGCCGACGTTACCGAAGCCATTGCCAAAAACACTGGCGCACCTAAGGAACACATCCACATCGTACTCAATGAAATGGCCCAAGAACATTATGCCGTTGGCGGCGTGCTGAAGGCAGACGAAAAGTAATCGGAGGTCATTAACATGGCTGAAACCACAGATACCGCATATTTTGAAAAAATGAAAGGCGAGATCCTTGAAGCCTTAGAAACGGTCATTGATCCAGAACTCGGCATCGATTTGATCAACCTCGGGCTGATCTATGGTGTTGATTTGGATGAAAACGGCAAATGTGAAGTCGAGATGACCTTGACCACCATGGGCTGTCCACTGACTGATATCTTGGATGAAGACATCCACCGCGCCTTAATGGGCATCGATGGCATCAAAGACGTCGAGATCCATTTGGTTTGGTATCCCGCTTGGGGACCAGAGCGCATGAGCCGTTATGCGAAGATGGCGTTAGGCATTCACTAACGCTGTCCGGCATCGTAAGTGTGATTTTAATCTTCCAGTTAGCTATACCAATCTGCCTTTGGCCGAAAACATGTGAGCTCCAGCACC
>CAKRHU010000343.1 GCA_934339215.1 uncultured Lacticaseibacillus sp. | reverse complement strand
TGATAATATGGCCATTGCGTTGATCGATCATCAGCCGGCCGATCACTTGGGTCAAATACATCAAGCCCAACACATTAGTGGCAAACATTTTTTGCACGACGTTAAAATCCGTGTCTAACGCATTTTCAAAGCGGCCGAACCCAGCAGCATTCACTAACACATCCGGGGTGCCGACTTCTGTGGTTAACCGCTGCACACAAGCATCAATGCTGGTGGGATCAGCAACATCCACTGCATACGCAAACGCGGGACAACCTGACAAGGCTGAGGCTTGCGTTTGCACCCGCCGCAAAGCTTCCAGATTTCGCGCCATCACGACTACGGTTGCGTGTTTGCGCGCCGCTTGTAAGGCAATGGCTTTGCCTAAACCTGACGAGCCACCAGTGACGACGACGATTTTATCCGTTAGCATGGGCATTCTCCTTGGCAAAAGGCACATCGACGGCTTCAAGATCATGCACCACATGCGTATTGGCGAAAACTTTTTGCGCGGATTTTTCTAACATCACCACACCTTTGCCTAAATACCGGGCTGAAATATGGTTCAGTAGTAGTTTCTTGGCGCCAGCATCTTTGGCCAAATGCGCGGCTTGCAAATTAGTCGCATGATAATATTGACGCGCCAACTTGGCTTCGTCTGGGCCAAAAGTACTTTCATGCACTAACACATCGACATTTTTAGCCAACTCAAGTGTATGTGGGGTTTTGCGGGTGTCGCCTAAAATCGCAAGCGTGCGGCCAGGTTGGGCTGGGCCGATGAAGTCTTGCCCGTTGATTTCGCGGCCATCAGCTAAAGTCACAATCTTGCCAGCTTTCAGTTGCCCATAAACCGGGCCACTAGGGATCCCAGCGGCTTTAACTTTATCGACTAACAGCACGCCTTCATGGGCCTTTTCTTCAATGCGATAGCCGAAGCTTAAGATCCGGTGATCCAAGGTGTCAAAGGAAACCTTAAAAGTCTCGTCTTCAAAAATCACGCCAGGATGCGACAACAATTTAAAATTCAATTTGTAAGGCAGTCGCGTTTGCGTCACTTGTAAGCTGGTGCGCACAAACCGTTCAATGCCTTCTGGGCCATAAATCGTCAGCGGTTCCTCCCCGCCTTGATTCGCCCGACTCGCCAAAAAGCCAGGGAGACCAAAAATATGATCCCCATGTAAATGGGTGATAAAGATCTTGGTCACTTTGCGCGGACGGATCGCGGTTTTTAAGATCTGATGTTGCGTGCCTTCGCCGCAATCGAACAACCACACCTCGTTGCGTTCGTCTAAAAGCTTCAAAGCGAGGCTTGAAACATTGCGCGTTTTGCTTGGTGAACCTGCGCCGGTCCCTAAGAATTCGATTTCCATGGTGTCCTTCCCTTATCTGATCATTAATTTGTACTTGTTTGATTTGATGCCTAGTCGTTTGACCGCGGCTTCTGTCAGTCATGCATGCCGCTGGAAACCATCAAAGTCAAGATGAACAAGCTAGGCAGTGACTGACAACGTTTGTAGTTACAACAAATTAGTATACCATACCGATTCAAGGCATAAGAAAACGGGACCTGAATTTCTGTCCCGTTTGGTGTTAACGTACCAATGTTTTGACGATCAAGCTGGCATAATAAGGATTGCCCGTTGCATTCATATGCACTTGATCGCGATAGAACCAATTCGGATGACCATTGGCAGTATCATACCAGTCGATCACATGCAAATTGTGATATTGGCCCGCTTTTTGTTTCAACAACGCATTGACTTGGTTTTGCCAAGTGCGCGTCGGCACATGCACATTGATCCAATAAACTTGACGCTTGGCCCCAATGGCTTGCATCATTTTATCAAAATCGCCGCTGGAAAATGGCCCATTCGTTCCTAAGCCGATCACGACAGTATTAGCTAACACGCCAGTTGTGGCATAGTGTTGCACCGTGCTGATCGTCGCCGTCATTTGCCGAGACACAGCGGCATCGACGAAACTATGTGGCATCAGCTGTTGCAACAACGGTTTCCCATCGAGCATCACGGAATCGCCGATGGCAGTGACTTGCAAGTTTTGCGCTTGCTGCAACTGCACTTGGGTCAACCCATATTGCTCAAATTCAGCGTTAACTGGATGCGTTTTTGCTTTGGATTCTGCCGCAGCACTTTGCGATTGGGCCAAGCGCAAAGATTGTGAGCGGTTCTTGGCCGCTTTGACGCTCGCCTCATTTTGCTGACGCGCCTTTTTTTCCGCTGCCGCTTGTTGCTTGGTATCAGATTTATTCTTTTGCAATTGTTTGGCCAATGGCGAGGCGTCTGCCGTCGATTTGGCGGATGGTGCCATCACGATGCCAACAGTCCCCAGCACCATGATCAAGGCTGAAATAATCGGAACGACCCGCTTTGAACCATGGGTTTGACCATGCACCAAAGCGGACAAAAAGGTCCGAGTTTGCCGATAATCAAAGTGGACCAAGGGCGTTTCTATGTAG
>CAKRHU010000342.1 GCA_934339215.1 uncultured Lacticaseibacillus sp. | reverse complement strand
TGATCCCAGAACGCACGATTTCCGCTAACATCGCCGATTCAAACACCGTCATCGCCACGATCGAAGCTGGAATCACTGGTAGCCGCAAGCCGATATTCGGCAACGCGAAGTAAGTGAAGAACAAAATCAACAGTAACGGCAAGTTCCGGATCAAATCGATGATAAACCCAACGACTGCAGAAAAAATCTTCACGTTGATGTAACGCGCGACGCCGAGTAACGTCCCGATCAAGAAACTAAAGGCGATGGAAACCAAACTGACTTCCAACGTCACCCCGAGGCCTTGCAGCAAATAGGCGAGATTGACTTGTGAATACGCATCAATAAAATTTTGCATGATTTAGCCTCCTTTAGGCAACCGCCCATTTTTTCTCCAAGTAGCGCATGAAATAAGACAATGGCATGGTCAAGATCAAGTACAAGACCCCAACGGCCAAATAAGTGTCAAAGGTGTTAAAGGTCGCATTGGCGATGATCTTACCTTGATACATCAAATCAAAGCCGGCCACAAAGGCTAAAATCGAGGAGTTCTTCACCAAGTTGATGAATTGGTTCCCGAGCGGCGGAATGACGATTTTAAACGCTTGCGGGAAAATGATTTGAATCATCGCTTGCGAATACGTCATCCCCACGGACCGCGCGCCTTCCATTTGGCCGACGGCGACCGACTGAATCCCAGCGCGCACGGTCTCGGCGATAAAGGCACTGGTATAAATCGTCAAGCCGATGGTCCCGGCGGTAAAGCCGTCGATTTGGGCAATATATTGTGGCACGATCACATAAAACGCCATCGTAATGACCAACAGCGGAATATTGCGCACCACTTCAACATAAACATTGCCGATCACCGATACCCAGCGATGCGTGGAAATTTCCATCAACGCAAACGCGGTCCCAATGACCAAACTACCGACTAAGGCGATCAATGAACTGGCTAAGGTGTAGCCGAGCCCAGACATCAACTCAGGAAAGTTGTTCACTAAAATATTGAGCATTATTCCACCTCCTTGATATCAAAGCCTGGAATATCGCCGAACCACTTGTTGATCAGCTTTTCGTAGGTCCCGTTTTTGCGCAAGGTGTTGATGGCCTGGTTCATCGCGTTGGTCATATTGGTTTGCCCTTTGTTCAGCGCAATGCCATAAGGTTCTTTGGTGAAGGTGCCACCGACAACGACATAGTTAGGATCTTGTTCAGACATCCCATATAAAATCCCGTTATCTGTGGTGACGGCGACCCCTTGGCCAGATTTCAACGCAGTGAAGGCTTGGGCGTAATCAGACAATTGTAAGACTGTGGCTTGTGGGGCCGCTTTTTGAATGTTGTCGACGCTGGTTGAGCCTTGCACCCCGATCACTTTGTCGCCTTTTTTCAGGTCTTTAACTGAGTGAATCCGCGACCCTTTCTTCACTAACAGTGATTGGCCAGCGGCAAAATAGGATTGGGTAAAGTTCAAGACTTTCTCACGATCTGGCGTGATAGTCATCGTGGCGATGATGGCATCGATGTTCCCACCTTTGATCATCGGCACTCGGGTATCAGAAGTCACTTGCACTAACTCCGCTTTCCCTTGAGGCCCTAAAATCTGTTTGGTGATGGCTTTGGCCATATCGATATCAAAGCCTTCGATTTTGCTAGATTTGGTGTTCATCAGTCCAAACAAGCGCGTGTCGGCTTTAACGCCCCAAACAATGGTGTTCGTTTGTTTAGCATGTTGCAACACATCTTGTGACGCGATCGATTTGCCACAACCAGCTAACATCAACACACTCAACACCCCGATAAAGGCGATCAGATTATGCAGCTTTTTCATCCGGCGCCTCCTTAATGGTTGATGATCTTCGACAAGAACTCCTGTGCCCGCGGTTCTTTAGGATGATCGAAAAAGGCGCCGACATCTGAGGCATCTTCTAAGATCTGCCCGTCTGCCATAAACACGATCCGGTTGCCGACATGCCGCGCAAAGCCCATTTCATGCGTCACCACGACCATGGTCATGCCGCCTTCTGCGATAGTTTTCATGACGTCTAGGACATCGCCAATGGTTTCAGGATCAAGCGCAGACGTCGGTTCGTCAAACAACAAGGCTTTAGGCTTCATGGCCAAAGAGCGGGCAATGGCGATGCGCTGTTTTTGTCCACCAGACAAAGCGGATGGATAAGAATCGGCTTTATCGCGCAAGCCAACTTGATCGAGTAACGCTAATGCTTCTTCATGCACTTCGTCTTTATTGCGCTTGAGCACCAACGTCGGACCAAGGGTAATATTTTGCATGACGGTTTTGTTGGCATACAAATTAAAATGCTGGAATACCATGCCGACATTTTTGCGGATCTTATTCATATCGGTTTTCTTATCGGCTAAATCAAAATCATTGACGATCAGTTGGCCGGATTGGACCCGCTCTAAGCCATTGATCGTGCGCAACAACGTACTTTTCCCGGAACCAGATGGTCCGATAATGG
>CAKRHU010000341.1 GCA_934339215.1 uncultured Lacticaseibacillus sp. | reverse complement strand
ATATTGGATTCGCCGATAAAGTCCGCCACAAAATGGTTGATCGGTTCATCATAAATATCCACCGGGGTGCCAGATTGTTGGACTTCGCCATCATTCATGACGAAAATTTCATCAGACAACGCCAAGGCTTCTTCTTGGTCATGGGTGACAAACAAGAAGGTGATGCCTAAGCGCTGTTGCAATTCGCGCAATTCATATTGCATGTCTTTGCGCAACTTCGCATCCAAAGCCGATAATGGTTCATCGAGTAACAACACGGCCGGTTCTAACACAATGGCACGCGCAATGGCGACGCGTTGTTGTTGACCGCCGGATAATTCGGAAATTTCGCGATCCGCAAAGCCATTTAAGCGCACCATTTTCAAGGCATTAGCGACGCGTTCTTCGATGTCTTTTTTAGCGGTTTTGCGAATGCGCAAGCCGTATGCGACGTTTTCAAACACATTCATGTGTGGGAATAAGGCGTAATCTTGAAATACGGTGTTGACTGGACGCTCATTGGCCGGCATTTCGTTGATGCGCTTGCCGTTAAACAACACGTCACCTTGGCTTGGGTCTAAGAACCCGGCAATCGCCCGCAAAATCGTGGTTTTCCCAGAACCCGATGGGCCAAGTAACGTGTAGAACTTACCTTCTTCAATTTCAATATTGATGTCTTTTAACACGACAGTATCGCCATAAACTTTGGATACATGTTTCAATTCGATGATGGTTTTGCTCAAAATGTCCCCTCCAAATTACAAATAAGATGCCGTCGCCACTAGAAGGATCTCCGAGGTGGTTTTGGCGACGTTGATAATTTTGTGTTGCTGCGTCGCGTGAAAGTAAATCGTTTCCCCTTTTTTGGCGACATAACACTGATTGCCTAATGCGAGTTGCACCCGCCCTGACACCACATAGACAAAAGTTTCTGCCGGGCTAGGTTCAAACGTTTTAAACTCGCCAGCGTGATCGAATTGGATCATCACAGGCTCCATTTCGTTTTCATTGGATTCTGGTACCAACCAGCGCAAGTTGTAGCCGCGCTCTTGGTCTTCATACACCACTTGATCTTGTTTGGTGTACACCAGTTGTTGATTTGACGTTTCCGTAAAAAATTGCGCCGGTGTTTGGCCGAGCACGTTCAATAAATCAAAAAAGGTCTCCATCGATGGCGACGATTGACCGTGCTCCAGCTGGGAAATGTAGCCTTTGGACAAATCAGTCCGTTCCCCAAGTTCCTCTTGGGTCAAATTTTTTTGGATCCGTAAATCGCGAATTTTCTGGCCTATATCCACGGCACACCCCCATATCGTTCCGGCGCAACCTCGTGATGGCGCGGTATGATCACGCACCGAGTTTGCTTAAACTAAACAAATTGTTTAATACCAACGCTTAATTATACTGGCGATGCTAACATTTACAAGCAGTTTCGGCTAAAAAAGTTGTGGCATTGTGATGACAAAAACGTGACATTAGGCACAGCGATGCGTATTTGCTTTTGAAACTTTTTGCACATCGATGCAAACGGTCCATTCATGGCAACGCCTACACAATTTCGGTGTTTTTTCATTAAAACGAAACTTTTGCATTACTTACTATTTAAATGTAAAATATTGTCGTGAGGTGAGTTCATGACCAAAGAACGGATCAATGCATTAAGCGATGGCGTCTTTGCCATTTTACTGACGATTTTAATTTTAGAATTTAAACCAGAAACGATTCATCCCGGAAGTTTGGCCCAAGTCCTCGGCCAACAAGTCCCTTTATTTTTAATGTATGCGATGTCGTATTTTTATGTTGGCACCAGTTGGCTATTTCACCATGATTACTTCTTATCCGTGAAGCGTACCAATCGGACCTTGAATATTTTGAATTTGGGGTTGTTGTTTACGGTCACTTTAGTCAACTATGCGATGGTCTTGTTGATCGAGGCACTGAACAACGGCAACCACCTCGATATCCAAATCGCGTTTATCGTGTATGATGTGGTGGCGATCTTGATTTCTGGGAGCTTCTTGGTGGTGTATCGCTACTTAGAAAGCAATCCAGAACTGCGCAATTTAAACGGCATCGAGCAACACTACAATCGCATACGTATGGATCCGGCGCGGTCAGTATGCATTTATCTCCTTTCGATCGGGGCCAGCTTTTTCTCTAACGTCTTAGCTGGAGCTTTATTGATTGCTGGGGTCGTTTTCCATTTCGTCGCCTACTTGCGCTTCTCTAAGGTGATCCATATTGGCGTGAAGAAGCAGGCGTTGAATAAACACTAAGGCAGCCGTTGCGTGAATAAGTGCCTAGAATACTTGACAATTTTTGAGATTCCTGTAAACTGTTTAGTGTTCTTGATCGCGCTTATTGCCCGTTGGTCAAGTGGTTAAGACGCTTGGTTCTCAGCCAAGAATCACGGGTTCGACTCCCGTACGGGTGATCTTAAATCAAAACGAAGCTCCGAAACGCTGTGACATCAGCGTTTCGGAGCTTTTTTGTCACCAA
>CAKRHU010000340.1 GCA_934339215.1 uncultured Lacticaseibacillus sp. | reverse complement strand
CTTCAATCGATGCCAACAAGCCGATGCTGATTTTCCCGTTAGAGGCATCAGACGCTTCTTGAATGCGATCTGTGGCCACGTTTAAGACTTCATAGATCTGCTGAGTCGCTTCCAGCATCGTCACCCCAGCTTCGGATAAATGGAGCTTTTTGCCGATGGAATAAAACAGCGGCGCGCCGACTGTGCGTTCCAATTTTTTGATTTGTTGGGTCAAAGCCGGTTGCGTAATGCCCAAAAGTTGCGCGGCTTGGGTGTAATTCATCGTGTCTGCAAGTTGTAGAAAATACGTCAGGGTTTTCGACGAGAAAATGCTTTCTTGGGGGGTTTTCATGGCGGTATTCTCCTTAAAGTTTAGTAGATGCTTTCTTAATGATAAGATAAAACAAAAAAAGAAGCAACTGTTAAAGTCACTTCTAGCTTATTGTTTTGTTAAGTTACTACTTTCCTGGCTTCCAAGTCTTGTAACCGGTGTAGTCCGCGGTATGCAAGAGCTTCTCAGCGTTTTTGATGCGATCTGGCGTCGGTGGTTCGATGCCTTCAAGTGGATAAGCAATACCTAATTCGTGATATTTCTTAACCCCTAGTGTGTGATAAGGAAGCACTTCCACTTTCTGCACATTATTCAAAGTCTTGATATAATCGCCTAATTCAGTCAAATAGTTATCATAATCCGTGCGTTCTGGTACTAACACGTGGCGGATCCACATATCGCAATTGTGGCTGGACATGTATTGGATCATGTCCAAAATATTTTCATTGCCAAACCCGGTGAGCTTTTTGTGTTCCGCAGAGTTGATGTGCTTGATGTCGACCAAAGAAATGTCAGTCACTGCCATCAGTTGTTCAAACTTGCCAAACCAAGGTTGGTCGCGCGTGAACGGATTGCCCGAGGTATCCAAGCACGTTGAAATACCACGAGCCTTGGCTTTGGTGAACAAGTCGAGCAAAAAGTCGATTTGCACCAATGATTCCCCACCGGAACAAGTGATGCCACCAGTATCGCCCCAAAAAGCTTTGTAGCGTTGGGCATCATCAAGCACTTGATCTGCGGTCATTTCATCGCCGACACCGATATTCCAAGTATCAGGGTTGTGGCAATATTGACACCGCATCCGACAACCTTGTAAAAATGCCGTGAAGCGAATGCCAGGGCCGTCAACGGCACCAAAGCTTTCGACTGAGTGCACATAGCCTTTGATCGGGCCGTTTTCAGGTGTATCCACCACATCCATCAAGTTGGTTGGTGTGTTGGTATTCTCAAATAATTTCATGATAACTCCCCCTAATGCAGTCGTAGCAGGTCGTTCTGCCTAAAAGCCCAAAATGATTTTGGCCCTTTAGGCAAAACGGGAGTCGCAATGCGACTCCCGCTGCATGACTGTTGAGTTCTTGCCTATTGTTACGTGTTAAGGTGACGTATCGTCGTCGAGCTCTGTGAAGCAACGCCCAGCGCCTAGCTACGCTCAAGGATCTGAGCCACAGCCCAGGCTCAAATTCTTGAGCTAGGCTATCCGTTGGGCTAAGTACGCTTCACTGTGCTCTGGCTACATTTCTTCGAAGAAGGTCCGGGAAATGACATCGTCTTGTTGTTCCTTCGTCAAGTCAGCGAAGTATACGCAGTAGCCGGATACCCGCACAGTAAGGGTTGGGTATTCTTCTGGGTGCTTTTGCGCGTCGATCAAGGTTTCCTTGTTGAAGACGTTGATGTTCAAATGCATCCCGTTGTTGTGCATATAACCGTCGATCATGTTGACCAAGGTGTCTTTGCGAGTTTCGTCGTCATGGCCCAAAGTGTTAGGGGTCACACCAAACGTGTTGGAGATCCCATCAGTGGCGTAGTGATAAGGAATCTTGGCAGTGGACATCAAGGATGCCAAAGCCCCGTTCTTTTCGGCGCCATAAGCTGGGTTTGCACCAGGTGAGAATGGTTCGCCCTTTTGACGGCCGTTAGGGGTGGTACCAGTGTTCTTGCCGTAGACAACGTTGGAAGTGATGGTCAATACGGAAGTAGACAACTTCGCATTGTGATACAAGTGATGTGTGTTCATCTTGCCGTAGAACCACTTGATCAACCAAACCGCAATTTCATCGGCGCGATCATCATTGTTCCCGTAGCGTGGGTAGTCATTGTCTTCAGCTTTGAAGTCAACGGCAACGCCTTTTTCATCACGGATAACATGCACTTTACCATACTTGATGGCAGAAATGGAGTCAACCGCATGGGAGAAGCCAGAAATCCCAGTCGCGAAGGTGTAATCCAAATGGGTATCCTTCAAGGCTAATTGTGCCGCTTCATAGTAGTACTTGTCATGCATGTATTGGATAGCGTTCAAGGCGTTGACATAAACGTCTGCTAACCAGTCCGCTTGAACAGAGAACTTCTTCATGAAGTCGTCGTAATCGATAACATCACTTGTGATCGGCTTAGTTTCAGGACCAACTTGCTTTTCGCCGATTTCATCAACACCACCGTTGATGGCATATAAA
>CAKRHU010000339.1 GCA_934339215.1 uncultured Lacticaseibacillus sp. | reverse complement strand
GCCATTTGCTTGACACCAATGGAAGTTTTCCTTAATCTTGGTACAGTCTATAGTTGAAAAGCTGGAGGAGAAAACTACCCATGTGTGGAATTATTGCGTTTGACGACCCAACGGTGCTGGATAAGGAAGACACCATTGAAGCGATGATGGAAATGATCCGCCATCGCGGGCCAAACCTTGAAGGCGGCGGGCATTATATCAATGATGAAGTCGCGCTAGGCTTCTGCCGGCTGAGTATCATCGATCTTGGTGGTGGCGGTCAGCCGATTTATAACGAAGATGGCACCATTGTGATCACCTTCAACGGCGAAATTTATAACTTCCAAGCATTACGTGAAGAATTGATCGCAGCCGGTCACATTTTCAAAACCAAAGCGGACACTGAAGTCTTGCTGCATGGTTATGAAGAATGGGGCATGGCTGGGACGTTGGATCGCGTGCGCGGCATGTTTGCGTACTTGATCTATGATGAAAACAAAAAGGCCTTGTTTGGTGCCCGCGACTTCTTCGGCATCAAACCTCTTTACTATTATCAAAATGGGGACACCTTCATCGTCGGCTCTGAAATCAAAGCCTTCTTGAAGCACCCGAACTTCAAAAAAGAACTCAACAAAAAGGCCCTCAAGCCTTATTTAATGAACCAATATAATGATCTTGATGAAACCTTTTTCAAGAACGTCTACCGTTTCCCAGCCGGTCACTGGTTTGAATTCAAAGACCAAAAGCTCGATATGCACGAATATTGGGATGCCAAGTACGATTTGAACGAAAACCGTACAGAAGCGGAAACCGTCGATGCCATCGACAAAGAAGTGGTCGATTCCATCAAGTTGCACAACGTCGCTGATGTGCCAGTCGGTTCCTTCTTATCAGAAGGGGTCGACTCCAGCTACGTCACCACGATATTGAAGCCACATGAAGTGTTCTCGGTGAACTTCGACAATGGACCTTTTGATGAAGCCAGTGTGGCCCGTGGCTTAGCCGAAGAAAACGGCTTGAACTTCAACGTCGAAACCGTTGACGGCGATGAAGCCTTCAATGATTTTGCCGAAATGCAATACCATATGGATGAACCAGATGCCAACCCGTCTGTCATTCCATTGTGGTACTTGTGCCGCTTAGCCCGCAAGAAAGTCACGGTGGCCTTGTCAGGTGAAGGCGCCGACGAATTATTTGGCGGCTACGTCAACTACGGCATGCACACCAAGAAACAAGTGATCCGCGTGTTTGCCAACTCTTTGCACAAACTGCCTCGTGGTGTGCGTTACTCCTTAGGCCGCGGCATTAAGCATTTGCCCGCTTTCCCTGGTAAGGTGCACTTGTACACTTGGACCGCCAAGCCTTCTGAATATTATGTGGGCGAAGCGTTCATTTATGATCCTGCACAACCAACTATTTTCACCAGCGACCAAGCTAACGGTGTGTTGCAAAGTGAATTCAACAACAACTTGACGGTCAACGGCATTTACCAAAAGGATTTCGCCAAAGTTGAAACCGCTGAAGAACTCAAGCAAATGCAATATATCGATTTGCATCACTTCATGCTCAACGACATTTTACAAAAAGCCGACAAGATCTCCATGGCGCATTCTTTGGAGCTGCGGGTGCCATTCTTGGATCGCAAAGTTGCCGAATTGGCTAACTCCATTCCAAGTCACATGCTGCTTAACCCGAATGGCTCCAAGTGGGTCTTCCGCAAAGCCGCTGAAAAACATTTGCCCGCCGACTTTGCCAACCGGCCAAAGCTGGGGTTCCCAGTGCCCGTGAAGACTTGGTTGCGCGAGGCCAAGTATTGCGATCGCGTGCGCGCCTTGTTTGAAGAAGACTGGGTCGCAGACTTATTCGATCAAAAGAAGATCTTGCAACTCTTGCAAGACAACTTCGATGAAAAAATCGATGGTCGCCGCCAGATCTGGGTGCTTTACACCTTCTTGTTGTGGTACAAGATGTACTTTATCGATTTCGATGGCACTGTTAAGAAATATGGTCATGTTCAACCAGATGTGGCCAAGTTGATGGCTAGTGGCAAGCTGGTTTAATCGATGAAAATACCCCTTGAATCGTTTGGAAAAGCGATTCAAGGGGTATTTGCTTTTGAAACTGAATTTTGAGGCTGGACAGTTTACTTGACAGGGGTGTCAAGCGCCTGATATCGTATTGCTAACAATTTCTCACATACCTCTCAACAATGCACTTGCGTTGCTGATGTACCCAGCGTGAGGACTCTTTTTTGTTTTCAAACGCATTAAAAAAGTGCACCTAACATTGAGATGCACCGCTTCAATACTGATTACCGTTTGGCAATAAAGCTTTGGTAAGCCCAGTACAACACACCGATGATCACAGCCAACAAGACTAGCTTGATCAACAAGGCGATGATGCCAGAAACTATCGGCAATAAAATCAATGCCACGATGGCAATGACGATCCAAGTTAAAATCTGTTTCGTTTGAGCACTCATGTTCATAACTCCTTTAGTGACGCACTAGATA
>CAKRHU010000338.1 GCA_934339215.1 uncultured Lacticaseibacillus sp. | reverse complement strand
TTTTGGCCGCAGCTTGGCTGGGCGCAGTTTACCATTTGCACAACCATTTGACCCGAAAAAGAATGCGACTGCCAGCACAACAATGTGGCCGATCCTTGCTGGGATACCAGTAGCCTTAGGGGTGATCTTTGCTGGTGGGAAGGTAAACGCCTGGTGGTTTGCGCTAGCATTGTTGGTGATCGGCGTGCTGGCTACTTGGTGGGCGGATCGACAGTTTGGTAAGGTGTATTTCAGTTTACAAAGATGACGGTAATACAAAGTGGCAAACGACATAGGTACAAAATAAGACTCCAGGCGACGAAAATTCTTCAGATTCGTCACCTGGGGTCTTAATCTTGTCAAAAGAAAATCAGATTGCATTCATGCTGTAAGCCATTTAGTTCACGAAATTAACAATTATGGTCGTATTACAAAATTGTTAGTTGTATCCCGCCAAGAATTAGCGTAAATTCGGATGAGAAACCAGGGCAAGTCCTATGTGTTTACCCAATTGGAAGATGAAGATGAAAATTACAAAGTTGATTTCAGGGATTATCGCCTTAATTGCTGGCTTAATGCTTTTATGGGGCACATTCATCAGCGCTGTCATTGTCTTAGGGATGAACCAAGGCGGTGTGAGTTTTGTATTGATCGGTTTGCTTGCTGCGGTGGGCATGATCACGAGCGGTATTTTGCAAATCGTCGCACGCAAAAGCTATCGGCCTAAATTAGAACTATGGGCGGTGGGTTTAATGTTGGTTCTATTCGTCTTAGCGCTGATTGTTCACAAAACGTATGTCGATTTGTGGGCGCAAGTTGGCGTGCCGTTGTTGTTTGCCGGCATCATCTTCGGGCTAGAATTCAACGGGAGTAGAGCTAAACTTGCTTAGGGATTGAGCTGAAATTGCCCAGATTCTTTCTGCGGTGATTTCAATTTGACTTTATAGACTAGGAAAATTATCTTTGCGTTTAATCTGTGAATGGATGGGCTAAACGGCAGCACTAATGGAGGAGACAAAAATGGATACTTCTAAGGAATTGAGCGAACAGCAACGATCCGTCTCAGATTTAATTCATGAGTTATATAACCGCCTTGCACAAGCTGACGATCCAAAAACTAAAGACATTCGGGAATCTCTAATGCGGGCTTACCAGCACATTGGGCAACGTGATCCAGTTGTCGTCGCCAATAAGTTAGCGAATTACCTGCATTTCACCGGTTATAATGAGAAAATTAAATTCACAGAATCAGAACTTGAGCTGATTACACAAATTAGTCAGATCGGGCAACATGCCGGACTGAACGGTTCTTATCGTGCTTGGTATGGAGACAAGAGCCAATTCTAATCGCAAAAAATACCAGTTAAGCCGTTAATTTGGCTTAACTGGTATTTTTGCGTTCGAAGATTTCGACAAAGTTTAGTTGCGTTGCCCGCTGTGCATCGCCTTAAACGCCAGACCTAATTCCAGCAACACGACTGCCAAGCACGCATAGCTGAGCATCATCAGTAGAATACCTTTTAGCGCAAATTTAAACAGATAAAACATCAAGATGATCGAGAAGCCTTCCAGGTAAACGCTGAAGACGTGCAACAACTTAGCATCTAATTCAGAGAAAGTGGCCGCTCGGTGTTGAAACACTTGGGCGAGGGCTTGCAAACCAAACGCAGCCACGTGAATGCCCATCAGCAACAACATCGCTGGCAGTAAGATCCCGTCAGAATAGTTGGCCGACATCACGATCGATCCGGTGAAGACATTCAATTCGACTGGCAAAGCGTGGCCGAGATGATCTTGAAAAAGAAATAAGATGATCAATTCCAAAATCAGCACAATGGCAAAATACATCCGCTTCAATTTGCAACCCTCCAATGAAAACGAAATGATTAATTCTAAGTTTCGCATGTTCTCGTGGGTTAGTAAAGCAGAATTGATCAACCTTGCCAATCGTCTTAACGACTAATCGCGTTAATCCTTCAAGCTCCGAGTGCTATGCCGCATCCACAGGATATAAATCACATAGCTCACCACGGTCATAGAAATGACGATGCCTGCCAACCATTCACGCGACATAAAGTGCGTCGTTTGCCAAACCATGGTCAGACTTGTCATGATGCCAACCACGAAAGCCAAAAACGCTAGTGGAGTGAACAACGAATCGTGTTGATGCAATGCCAGAATTATCGCAACTGTAGTGAACACCACAACAACTACGATGTTCCAAGGATAAGCCACATGCCAAGCGAAAATCGGTGGCGTCAGTAGCGCAATGGCGATGCAGCTTCCAAGATAGATTGCCATAATCGCCCAAATTACTAGAAATCCGCCCACTTTTGAGCGAATCAGTTTCACCGTGGTGTAGATTTGTGTGCGCATGAACCAAAAAATAACGGCAAGCATGATGATCGACACCAGGGCGACGCCGATGTAAGCTAAAAAGTTGATCGTCATGCCGCCATTGGTCCACCCACCGCCAATCAACATTGTTAACCAAGCGATCCCGATAACGATGCCAAGCAG
>CAKRHU010000337.1 GCA_934339215.1 uncultured Lacticaseibacillus sp. | reverse complement strand
TGGACGAAAAGCGGATGCATCGCTGACTAGTTCTGAAAGCGGCCTAAGCCTAAGAAGCGGCGGTGGCGCAGACACGCGCTTGAAATTGTTTGAACTGCATGAGCGTAACTTAATGGCGTTAAAACCAGGAATCCACGAAATGGTTCGCTGTTTCGTGGATTTTGTGCGCCTTTTCATGGTCAATGCCATTTCAGCGCAAAACAAATCCCCTTCGCAGAAAAAAATTGCGAAGGGGATTTTTGGTTATTGCACATGTTCAACGGCGATTTGAATATTTTCTGGGACGCGTGGACGTAACACAGCGATCAAGCTGGCCAAGTCACTGCGGAAAGTCATCCGCACGAATCGACGCGGCGTTAAGTTAAAAATTGCGACCACCATTTGGCGCCCGTTTGGCAAATCTAGCGGTGTTAACGTGATCGCGGATAACTTGGTATAAGGGATCACGCGCGAAAATACGCCAGTGGCGATCACTTTGGTTGGCGTTAAGCCTGAAGTCCCAGCCATGATCACCAAGGTGACAAAAGCGGCTGAAAAAATAATGTAGGCAACACTGGCAGAACCAGATTCAACTAACAAGGCCGCCAAGATTCCAGCAAAGAACACTTGAAACAAGGCGTATCCGGCGCGGACGTCGATTTTATTTTGCCAGTAGAGAAAATACCCGCCGGCAATAATCATGCCAGCGTCTAAAATCATAAAAAACATCTCAATCATAGTTGATCCTTTCCATCGCTTGCTTCGGCATACAAGCCGCTGACTTGTTGATACCAGTGAAACAAGCGGGTGACAATAATTTTGATCACGGCAAAGCCGGGAATTCCCAGAATGACGCCGACTAAACCGAATAAGTTCCCGGCGGTCAACAAGACGATCACAATGGTTAATGGGTGCATTTCCAGTTTTGAGCCCATGACCAATGGGGAAATCAGTTGCGTTTCGATCAACCATTCCACAAAGAAAGTGATGATCACGGCAATCAACATTTTCGGTGAAGTGGTGGCCCCGACGATCAACGCTGGGATCATTGCCAAAGCGGAGCCGAAGTATGGGATCAAGTTCAACGGCCCAGCGATCAATCCTAGGACTAAGGCAAATTTCAAGCCGATCACGGAAAAGCCGACCATGAAAATAATTGCCACTGCCATTGCCACGGTCAATTGGCCTTGGACATATGAGCCCACTTTCACGTTCATTTCGTGCAAGGTATCACTCATGCTATGGCGCAAGCGGGTTGGAAACAAGTTGACCAATAACGGGGCGAAGTGGTCGCCTTCTTTTAATAAGAAGAATAAAATAATTGGCGCTGTGGATACCGTGATCATCACGTTGCCGACGATACCGAAGAAGCTTTGTAAACCTGATACCGTGCCGGAAAGCAGCGACCCTTTTTTACTGTTTAAACTGGCCATAAATTCCTTGCCAAATCGATCTAAATCGGCTTGGGAGATGAAGCTTTGGTTTTCGTTGAGATGCGTCAACCAATCGGTAAAGCTTTGCCAGTATTGGGGATAGTATTTGACGATGTTGTTAAATTGCTGCTCGATCGGTGGCACGACTTTGACAATCGCCAAAACCAACAAACCGATCACTGCAATGAAAACCAAAATGATTGCCAACAGCCGTTTGACGCCGTGATTTTGTAAAAAGTTCACCAGCGGGTTCAATAAGTAAAACAAAACCCCGGCTAAAATAAACGGTGGGGCGATAATGCCGATAAAAGCGCCAACGGGTTTAAACACCCATGCGATTTGGGTAAAGATCCAAATCGCCAGTAGCGCTAAGACAACATTTAAACATACCGTGGTAAATTTGCTATTGAGAAAACGGCGGTAGAACCAGGATTTACGATCCATATGGTGCCTCCTTGCACGGGTTTCTTCTATTAGTGTACCCAATCTCAGCGGAATATGCGAATTTAGCCTGATATTGTCACAAAATGTTAGCGCTTACCGAAAAACCCGTCATACCGGCGTTGAAATGGTTTTGAATGTAAATTTCAATTGTAAATTCACGATACAAAGTCTGAAAATGCCCACAATCAGGCACTTAATGTAAAATTAATGTATAATTGAGCTTTACATTCGCAGAATTTCAGGTATACTAATAATCATAGCAAACCAATTGTGGTGGAAGGGAGTGTCATCAATGACATCAATCGAGATTATGAAATGGGTATTACGGGTCATGATCGTCTTAACGGTCGTCCTCATGTTTACTCACATGGCAACAGTTGCAATTCTCTTGTTAGCCGTCGATGTGCACTTCGGCGTCTTCTATCTGATGACGCGTAACAAGTGCGATCGCCGCCAACTCAAACACATCCCAGTGACTCACCGGATGTAAAAGTTTTGCCCACATCGCGCACCAACCGTGCCGAAATGTGGATCGACCCAGACGAAAAACGTCTGGGTCTTTTTTGTTTACAAATCGACATGCGTTGGATGAGCTACCATCACCAGCCAGCAAAATCGTTGTCGGCTAAATGCCAGAAATTATATTCTTGCGTTCCTGG
>CAKRHU010000336.1 GCA_934339215.1 uncultured Lacticaseibacillus sp. | reverse complement strand
TCAGCTTTTGGCGTGCGCGGTGATGAAGTTCCTTACTTTCAAGCCTGGGCCGCACGCACAGAAAACCAAGTCGACTTATATGGTGATTACCTCAATGTCGACACTTGCCAGCTAGCGACTGACGCGGATGCCGTCACCTGCTTTCAAACGGTCCCTTACCCAGCAGCGTTATTCGCAAACCTGCCAGTTGCTTACTTGGCTTTGCGTAATGCTGGTTTTGAAAATGTGGACTTAGCGGCTGCACGTTCCCATCATGTGCGCGTCAGTTATGTGCCAGCCTATTCTCCTAGTGCCATCGCTGAGTTCGCCATTATGAGCATGCTCACATTACTGCGGCAAAATGGACCGGTGCAAACCGCTTTGCATGATCATGACTACCGTTTAGCCAAAACTTTTATGGGCCGCGAACTAGGCGCTTGTACTGTCGGTGTGATCGGCACCGGGCATATCGGTCAAGCCGTGATCAAAATTCTCAATGGTTTTGGAGCCCGGGTCTTGATCACCGACGCGCATTTGCCCCATGATCTCAGCTTGCAATACACGCCGGTTCCCTTACCACAATTGTTAACGCAAAGTGACATCATCACCTTACACATCCCCGGGGACCCGAGCAATCATCACTTACTCAATGACGAAGCGTTCGGCTTGATGAAAGCCGGGACCTTGATCATCAACACGGCCCGGCCCAATGTATTAGATACTAAGGCACTGCTGCATCATTTACGTTCTGGCAAACTCGGCGGGGTCGCGATCGATACTTTTGAACATGAAGCTGACGACTTATTGCAACTGGCAGAAGACCACGACTTCAGCGATCCATTATGGGATCAGCTCCTTGCAATGCCCAATGTGTTGTTGTCCCCACACATTGCTTATTACACTGACGTCGCTGTGCGCAACATGGTCGAACAAGCACTGGATAGCTTAGTCGCCTTTCATGACGGCAAGCCAGTCGCCACAGAACTCACCTAGCTCAACACGTCACGGATACAGTTTCATCTCGGACTGCTAAGCTAGGTTTACCAAAATAATCGCGTTGCACAGCCAACACGCCAAGCTCACGCATCAGTTCGAGATCGGCTTTATTTTCCACGCCTTCTAGCACAGTTGATGTTCATGGTCGTCCCAGTGCGTTGCGTCAACCCCATACTAACAAGCTCAAGGTCAGCAAGCGCACCAAAAGCAATGGCAGTCTGCTAGAAATTCTTCAATCATGTGTGATCTCCCAAGCAATATTACGTTTATTATAGGCCATATACGATAATGCCGACAGACAAAATGCATTACTTTTCCGAAAAATCACGCAAGTCGCAAAATTTCGATACGCCTCACGTTGGTAACGTAGGTTTCGTAGCCATCGGGCGCCAGTGCTGCGCATATGGCCCATGGCAGAACTGAAATCATCGAACGTGGCTTAACTAATATTTCAGGCGAATTCAAAGATGTGGGTTTCGGCTTTGGATTTAGGCATAAGAACATCGGCAGTTTGTGCCGATTTCTACGCCGGAAAAGCATACCACGAGAGCTGATTTCAGTTCCGAATGGGCCTGGCGTGCACCACTGGCACCTGATGGCGGGCAAGAAACCCTTTCGATGCCAGACCTCGACCATTAAAAATGAGGCTCCAAGGTTTAAGTCTCTTGCCAGTTTAACTGATGATCACTGCCATCCCCACTTTGGCATGGAAAAAGATCCATTGCGCATCGGGAATACTCAAGCGCACACAGCCATGAGAGCCTGGCTTTTTGCCCAGCTTGTCGGCTTCTGACACAATGTAGTTGCCCGAAGCATCCGTCGGTACGGAATGAAACAAGTACTTGCCGTGATCCAACCAACTGGTGTAGTAGTTGGCCCCCATCATTTCACTCCCGTTGAAAAAATGCGTCCCGCGTTCTGCTTGAATCGCGTAATGCCCAGTTGGCGTGGTGTTGTCGATGCCAGTCGACGCATACATGGTGTACAAAGTTTTGCCATCAGCTTTCAGATACACGCGTTGCTTGGCGAGGCTGACGACAAATTCCAAATTCGGATATTTAGTCACATCAGGATAGGGTTTGGCTTCAGAAGGTTTGCGCCAATTGATGACGACGACTTTTTTCTCGCCCGCGTTTTTTGAGGCTTTGGCCTTTTTTGCGGCGACTGCCTTGATCTCAACTTGTTGCAGGTGCTGGGCATTGGCAGACGCTTGGGCGTTTAACACCAATTTACGCGCCCCAAACAAAGCCAGCAACAACACCACCGTCACTGGCACAAACCATTTAAAATAACGCCACTTCATCCGCAAACCCCGTCACCTCTTTGGCTTTACTGTACGCAATACATGTAGATTCTGCAACCGAAATCATCATGATTGCTTATTAATATGTTGATATGCCGAAAGCAGAATATTACAAAACGGTTGCGGCGGTCTGATTGCGTTAAACTATGCATATATGTTGTAAAAGTCTTGTGGTGAACAGTCAAGTGAATGAGGTGAGGTTCTAGAAATATTTTTGGGTAGTTGAGCGTATACTTCCC
>CAKRHU010000335.1 GCA_934339215.1 uncultured Lacticaseibacillus sp. | reverse complement strand
GGCAAGCCCATGGCGCCAGTCCCAGCCCCAAAACCGGTGGCCTTCACATCCCCATATTGAGTTGAGGCTTCAATCGTCGGCCGCAAATGTGGATATTGATTCAAGTTGAGTAAATGCCAAGGAAATTGCGGTGAGTTGGTCATCACGCCAGCCGGATCATCAAAGCATTCCAGACCATTGCCGGTTTGTTCCAACACGATCATCGCCCCAGTTTTATCGGCAACGACCCAGTGCAAGGGGACGACGATTTTCATGAAAGGATTCGGGACAGCGACCACGTTTAGTTGCGCTACTGCGGCTTTGACTTCGGCGACACTCGCATAATGGCCCAGCAAGTAGGCCACCACTTCTGGACTTGCCAAGTTGATATGACCTTCAAGCGGTGCTGCAGAATAATCAGATTCTTCTAAATATAATGTTGCGGCACCAAGGCCTGCTTCGTTGACACCATCAACGATGAAATAACCACCGAAGTCACGCCCAGCACCACCGAAACCATATTGACCGGCGAATCCTTCAGTCGTCACCGTGGAATTAAAATGATAATTTCTTGTGATCACGACTGGTCGGCCACCAAGTTCGGCTTCAAAGTCCATTGTCCGCGATAAGTACCAATTCTTGTCTGCATCTTCATATGTAAAACTTGTGCACATTGCCAACACTCCTGTCTAGTCTTTTCAGTATAGCGCTAAACCGTTGACGAATGTAAGCAAAAAGTCGCAAGCAGTTTCGCTTGCGACTAGATGATGTTTACTCTTGATTGTGGATGGTGATTGTGGGTAATTTCCGCGTTTTCTCAAATGCGGTTGGTACAACCAATTCTAATTCATCCAGTGTCTTATCTTTGAATGGTGTTTCGCTCAAGTCAACTCGCGCCATAAAATGATGCGAACTTTCAACCCAATACAGAATTGGTGCGATACGGTTCTTATTAATTCCTTTGGCATCGTAATCGTCCACCACTGATTTCCGCAGCTCTGGATCCGCTAGTTGCAGATACATGAGATACGGTAAATCGTCATTTTGTAACTCACGGTCTGAAGTCGCCACACCACTCAACGCAAATTTGAATTCCACCTGGTTATCACGCAAACTTGCAGGTTGAAATTGATACATTGCGGCGCGACTCGGTACCTTCAACTGATTAGGCAATTCTGATAGCGCATAAATTTTAGGCTTTGACCAATCCGCAATTTCAGCTTTGAAGGTGAGGGTTGAAATTTTCTGAGGTAAAGCGACCGTCCGAAACTCGTAGACACCTGATTGTTTCGTTGATTTATGCTTGCCAAGCGCGCCTAAACCATAATCTTTCTGACTGCCATTGACATGGATACTCGAAATGCCAAAAAGATAGTCCTTTTCGTCAACCGGTTTGGTGACCTTAATCCGCAATGACCCGATCCCGCCATCATAATTTTCAGCTGACAGTACTTTGATGCGATAGCCCGAAACTGATGTTTGACCTTTAAATGCCACTTTCACCGGCTTGCCGGCTTTCAACTCCAGATTGAAGCGGAGGTTGATCTTCTTGCCAGACATTTTAGTGAAAACCAAAGGCACTTTAATTTTTCTTTCCGCGGCCAAATGATCCATGTTCCCCACTAATTCAAATGTATAGGCGTGATCTTTTTGTAAGTTCCAACTGGCCTTGTTCATATGGATGTTATTGCTTTTTTTTGCGAGATGATAAACAATGTTGCGTCCTGAGGTGGTCGCATGATCATCAATTCCTGAAACGACGCCACGAACACCGATCGTCTTTCCTTGCACGTAGGCACTCTTTAACTTGATGGTTACCCCATTATCCGATTGCGTCCGATTCACACCTTGAAGCTTTCCAGCATTGGCAACAATCGTTGATTCAGCTGATTGAAATAACTTACCGATAACTGGAACTTTTGCCAAGACTTCTTGCACCGGCGGCAACGTTGCGGCACTTACGCCAAAAATGATTAACGCTACCGCAACCGTACTGACAATCAACGGCCACTTGCGACGCTTGGGATGCATCGCATTAAAGATAGTTTGCTTGGTTTGATCCGGATGAACGGGCTGGGCTTTTTGTAAATTCTTGACCCATCGTTGAAATTTGTCAGTTGGCAAAATAATCATCTCCTAACCAGTTGCGGAGCTGCTGTTTTCCGCGGAGTAACTGAGACTTGATGGTGTTCGGTGACAATTTCGTAATTTGCGCAATTTCGATGATCGATAGACCATTGAAATAATGCATCAGTAAGGCTTGACGGTTGGCATCGTTGAGTTGTCGCAAACCCGCAAGTAAATCAAGGCGCCGTTCCGTTGATAGTTCACTTCCTGCAACTGGCACTACAGGAAGTTCTTCTAATAAAATGGGCTCATGGCGCCGTTTGCTGTAGCGTCGGTAACATTGCCGGATCAAAATTTTAGTCAACCAGGTTTTGAAAAATTGGGGCTTTTGTAGTTTTTTGATGCCACGCACCGCTTGCAAAACTGTGTCACTGATTGCCTCTTGCACATCGCTATCATTGCTTAAGTATAAGTAGGC
>CAKRHU010000334.1 GCA_934339215.1 uncultured Lacticaseibacillus sp. | reverse complement strand
CCGCCGAGTTCAATGGACGCGACGGCTTTTTGATTAGGCATGGACTTTGGCGATTTTGCCTTGTTCGATGTAAACGGACAAAATGGCAGCATCAGCTGGGTTGACGCCAGAGATCCGGCTTGCTTGTGCTAAGGTCTCTGGTTGGATCTTGGTGAGCTTTTGACGCGCTTCCGTGGCTAACCCGCTGATGGCTTCATAATCGATGTTAGCTGGGATCTTTTTGGCTTCCATGCGCTTGAGCTTGGCAATGCTTTGCATTTCCTTGTCGATGTAGCCGGCGTATTTGATCTGCACTTCAACTTCTTCAGCCACATAGCGATCAACTGGGGTTTCTGCTGGAATGATTGTCATGAGGTCTGCGTAAGTCACTTCTGGACGCTTCAAGAAGTCACTGGCTAAGACACCATCTTTTAAAGCTGGCATATGGTGGGCTTCAAGGAAGTCAGCAACGTCTTTTGGCTTTAAGCGGGTGTTTTCTAAGCGGGCTTTTTCCGCAGCAATGGCGGCTTTTTTAGCGGTGAATTGCGCGTAGCGGGCATCTGGGATCAAGCCCAGCTCGCGACCCATGTCCGTCAGACGTAAATCCGCGTTATCATGGCGTAAGATCAAACGGTATTCCGCACGTGACGTCAACAAGCGATATGGTTCGTTGGTGCCTTTGGTGACCAAGTCGTCGATCATCACACCGATGTAAGCGTCAGAGCGCTTCAAGGTAAAGCCTGGCTTGTTTTGGGCGCGTAAGCCAGCGTTGATCCCGGCGATCAACCCTTGACCGGCGGCTTCTTCATAACCGGAAGTCCCGTTCATTTGGCCAGCAGTAAATAAATTCTTGACGACTTTAGTTTCCAAGGTTGCGGTTAATTGCCATGGTTCGATGATGTCGTATTCGATGGCGTAACCTGGGCGCATCAATTCAGCATGTTCAAGCCCTGCAACGGAGTGGAGCATTTTCAATTGGACTTCTTCAGGCATGGACGTTGAGAAGTCGCCGACATAATATTCATCGGTATCGCGACCTTCTGGCTCCAAGAACAGTTGATGGCGTGGCTTATCAGCAAAACGCACCACTTTATCTTCGATGGATGGGCAATAACGCGGGCCGACGCCTTTGATCACACCAGAAAACATTGGCGCGCGATCGAGGTTTTGGCGAATGATGTCATGCGTGGTGCCATTGGTGTATGTCATCCAGCAAGACAATTGATCCTTTAAATACATAGAATCTGGCGTCATGAAGCTGAAGTGATGCGGGGTGGTGTCACCTGGCTGTTCTTCAGTTTTGGAGAAGTCGATGGAGTTGCCAACCACACGAGGAGGCGTCCCAGTCTTAAAGCGGCGCAGCTTAAAGCCGTTGTCTTCCAAGCTTTCAGATAACTTGATACTTGGCAAAGAGTTGTTTGGGCCGGAAGAATACATCAATTCCCCGATGATGATTTTCCCACGGCTGGAAGTCCCAGCCGTCAAAACGACACTTTTGGCGCGATATTGCGCCCCAGTAGCGGCAACGACCCCGACACACACACCGTCTTCAACCAGCAAGCGTTCCACTAAACCTTGGCGTAAGTCCAAGTTCGGTTCCGCTTCAATGGTCGCTTTCATACTGCGATGGTAAGCCGCTTTGTCAGCTTGCGCTCGCAAAGCGCGGACGGCTGGGCCTTTCCCAGTGTTGAGCATCCGCATTTGGATGTAGGTTTTGTCAATGTTGTGACCCATTTCGCCACCAAGCGCGTCGATTTCACGCACCACGATGCCTTTAGCTGGGCCGCCGACACTGGGGTTACATGGCATGAAGGCCAACATTTCCAAGCTGATAGTGATCAATAACGTGTGGTTACCCATGCGCGCTGAGGCTAAGGCTGCTTCACAACCGGCATGCCCGGCACCGACGACCACGACGTCATAGTCTGCTGCTGCATATTCACGAACTTCTGGCATAACTGCTCCTTTTACTTCCCTAAACAAAATTGTGAGAATAACTGTGTGATCAATTCATCAGGTGCCGCATCCCCGGTGATTTCACCGAGTTTGTCCCAAGCAGCGGTCATATCGATTTGGACCAAATCGATCGGCATCCCGGCTTGGATCCCATCTAAAACAGCTTGTAAGCTGACTTTAGCTTGGCGCAATAACCCGATTTGGCGACTGTTAGACACCATCAATGTGGTTTGCGAGTTTTCGATCCCATCATTAAAGAGATCAGCGATTTTCGTATCTAATGCGGCCACACCGGCGCCTGTCGTGATCGAGGTGCGCACGATTTGGCTGGCATCGACGCGATCACCGAGTTCCATGCGAACTGGCAGATCTTGCTTGTTCAACACCACGATGCGCTGTTTATCCGCAGTCGCATCGAGCAATTCGAGATCTTCTGGGGTCAAGGGTTGCGAAGCATCCAACACCAATAAAATCAAATCAGCTTGAGTGATGGCTTTGCGAGAACGGGCGACGCCGATTTTTTCGACTTTGTCTTCCGTATCGCGGATCCCAGCGGTGTCGATCAACTTCAATGGCACGCCGCGGACATT